>JAKQGS010000163.1 GCA_029556045.1 Pseudomonadota bacterium
CAACAGCCGCCAGCGTCCAAGCACCTGACAAAGAACTGAGTGACGATGAAGCCGCCATGCTGCTGGCGGAGATGGATGCTCCGGTGGCAACAGACGCCAGTGCCAAAGCGCCCAACGAAGAACTGAGCGACGATGAAGCCGCCATGCTGCTGGCGGAGATGGATGCTCCGATCGCCCCACAGCCAGTCGCTGCCGCTCCAAAGTCCACTGCAAAATCTCCGACACCGTCGATGCCGACGGATCTCAGCGCCGAAGATGAAGCGGAAGCCTTGCTGCGTTCCCTTGGCGGCGATGATATGGCTCCTCCCCCAGTGGCAAGCCTCAAACCAACAACAGCTCAGCCGCCCGTGACGCATCACGACGATAGTCATGGGGCGGATTTGGAGGCCGTGCAGGAAATTGCGGAATGGGAAAGCAACGATTTCCAAACCGACCCGGACATGGTCAACGATTTCATCGCCAACACCGACGAGATCATGCAGACCCTGGACGAATGCATCCTGAAGTTGGAACAGGATCCAGGCAATAAAGAGATCATTGAGGAAATCTTCCGGGGCGCCCATACCCTCAAAGGGGCTTCTGGTATGTTTGGTTTCAAGGGGATTGAACGGGTTATGCACCGTATGGAAAACCTGTTTGACCTGATCCGCAAGGGCAAACTGCTGGCTTCATCAGATGTTGTGGATGTGGTGTTTCAGGGGATGGACGTACTCCGCACTTTGCTGGCAGCGGTGAAAGACGGCAAACCTTGCGGTGTGGCAACAGCCTCTGTGGTGCGCAACCTGAGCGCCGTGGCCGCTGGCAAAACCGTAACGACCAAAACAATGGTCGCGGTAGAAGATCTTGCAGCCAAAGCGCCAGCTTCCCCTGCTGCGGCATCAGCACCGGTGGTTAAATCCAAGGATGAGCCAAAGAGTGGTGACAGCACCGCCAAAAAGGCCGATTCTTCCGCCAACACGATCCGGGTGGATCTGGACCGGCTGGATCATTTGGTGAATCTGATCGGTGAGCTGGTGATCGACCGCACACGTTTTGTTCATATCGAAGAGGAGCTGCGCAGCAGCTACCCGCAGGTCAAACTATCAGCCAATATTTCGGAAACGGTTCAACTGTTTGGCCGACACATGAATGAAATTCAGGACATCATCATGAAGGTCCGCATGGTCCCGATCGGCAATGCCTTCAACAAATTTACCCGTATCGTGCGAGATCTGTCCAAGAGTTTAAACAAACAGATTGAACTCTACATTTCTGGCGAAAGCGCGGAATTGGACAAGACCCTGGTGGAGCAGATTGGTGACCCATTGGTGCACCTCATCCGCAACTCCTGCGACCATGGCATCGAGTCACCGGAAGAACGGAAAAAGAAGGGCAAAGACCCCCGCGGCCGGATCATGCTGTCCGCCATGCAGGAGGGCAACCACATTGTCATCAAGATCGAAGACGATGGCAAAGGCATTGATCCTGTCATCATCCGACGTAAAGCGATCGAAAAGGGTATCATCAATGAGGATGAACAACTTTCAGAACGAGATATCTTTAACCTGATTTTCGCTGCGGGTTTTTCCACTGCGGAGCAGGTCACCAATATTTCCGGCCGTGGTGTGGGCATGGACGTGGTGAAAAAGAATATCATGAAGCTCAAAGGAATGCTGGAGATCGACAGCACCATCAATCAGGGTACCTGCATCACCATTCGCCTACCGTTGACATTGGCGATTGTCCAAAGCCTGCTGGTGCGTTCCCACAACGAGACTTTTGCCATCCCACTTGGTTCTGTCATCGAATCCATTCGGGTGGCTCCCCAGGATATCCAGAAGATTGGTGATGCGGAAGTGGTCAGACTACGGGAAAGAGTATTGCCGCTATTGCACCTGAACGAAGCCCTGAATTTATCGACGAAAGCCAATACGATACCTGACTTCATACAGCAACGCAAAAAAGACAAACTGGGCCGCCGCAAAAACAAGTTGTTCATCGTGGTGGCGGGACATCCCGATCGCCCCTATGGCATTGTGGTGGATCAACTGCTGAATCAGCAGGAAATGGTGATTAAATCAATGGGACGCCTGTTAAAAACCGTGCCGTGTGTCGCCGGCGGTGCCGTATTGGGGCATGGCGAAGTGGTGCTGGTTCTTGACATGGCTGAATTGGAAGAATCATTCCGCTCAAAAGGCCGCAGCCACGCGGCATAAGAGGAGATAACAATGCAGCACCATGACAACGACAGCAGCTGGACCACCAACAGCACGTTTGCCATTCGTGGTGACCTTGATGGCGCCAAAGAAGGTCAGGACTTTGATAATCTGCACCAATTTATTGGTCTTCTCATTGGCTCAGAAGAGTTCCTCCTGCCCATCAACGTGATGAACGAAATCAATATGGTCAACCAGATTACCTATGTCCCTGGTGCTCCCCAATTTGTCGAAGGGGTGATCAACCTGCGAGGCACCATCATCCCCGCACTCAATCTTCGGAAACTCATGGGGCTTCCCACCATTCCACCGACCCCTGCCTCCCGCATTATCGTGGCAAGCCATGAGAACGTCACTGTTGGCCTGATTGTGGATGGCATCACCTATGTCATGTCTCTACGTCAGGACCAGATTGAAGGGCAAACCCTACCATCCAGATCCCTCGGCAAAGACCTACTTCAGGGTATTGCCAAACGGGAACAACAGGTTTGCGGCATCCTTGACATCCATAAAACCATCCTGGAAGCCTGTGGCGGCTCCATCCCGGACGATAGTGACGCTGCGGAAGACAACGCATCCTAGCCAAACAAACAAGGAAACAAAAACCCATCAAATCTTTAATTCCATTCCTTTTGTCATGAGAAAACGGATCTGGTTGGATTCATGAACCATGCGACGCACCACGGTCGGTGCCTTATCGAAAAGATTGACGTTACGAACTGCTTCAACAACACCAATGAGATCCAGTGTTTCTGCGATTTGCAGGGAATACAGATGATTCCACATCATCTTCCAAAGTTTGGCAAAATGCTCCGCTTGTAACGGATAGGATTTGGAAAGCAGCCGTTGCAGGTGATCGCGATCCATTTGCATGACGGCGTGACGAATGGGATCACGCTCCAACCCCATCACCGACAGCACCTGCGAAATTTTCTTTTCCTTGAGTATACTATCCAGACGGACAGCCAGAGGATAGGCCTGCTTCACTGGATCCATTTTCAGTGGTATGTAATAGTTCATTTTAACGGCACGCAGCACCGACATCAACCGATGAAAGCAAAAGCTCAATGGCTTCTGTCGGTAGTAACTGGTGTCGAGGTAAAAACTACGCTGGGTGCCATCATAGTATATCTCGCGACCAAGGCCTTTCAGATCAAAACATTGCATATTGTGTTCAATAAATGTTTCTTTGTAAAGATTGATACCGTTCGAAACAAAAAATTCATTGTCCCACAGCATTGGACGCCGCCTTTTGGCCAGTTCCTCGTCTTTGATGATGCGCAGTTTGCGTTTGAGATATTCGTGACTGTATTCATGTTGAAACAATTGCACAAAGATAGGCGTTATAAACTTGACTAGCTCATGCAAATGCCCATTGATCATGGGATGGGCAAAGTTGCGCCCCATACGCCCCGCCAGGTCACGGGGGTATCCGTACTCGCGTGGATGTCGCCAGACCCTAAACTGCCACCTCTCTAAAACTTCCAGTTCACCGGTAAAAAGAGCCATCTCCTGAATCGCCAAATGCTTCTCGGTTTCGTGCTCAAATGCCAAATTCATCAGCATATTGGTCATCCCGGGCAACACGCGGCCATTCCGTATGATCTGCCGCCACTCGTATAGATTGATTTGCGACAAACGACTGTCCTGATTGACCAACATGTTAGGACCACCATCCTCACTGTCGGTTCGTCGCCGGGTATCCACATCCGTGGACATTCCGTGCACAGGGTGGTAGCTCTCATTACCCATATCTTCGCTCTGGGGAAACTCGGGTCTCCCTCCATCGACGGAGGTTGAGCGATCTTGTTCAGGATTTGCCCCCGCAGCCTCTGACACACTGCCGTCTTCCGGGGAGTCGGGGGCGATATCCGTGTTTTTCAGTAATTTCGTGGCTATTTCGTCTGCAAAATCGGGCGGCAAAGTAAATTGACCCGTGCCACCCGGGCTTCTCAAATGAGTTGGTATCGCATCAGCCGGCGTCTGAGGCACAGGTTTTGGAACCAATTGGCTGGGTTCATCGCTAAAGACACCACCCCCTGGTGGAGGCGCTAAACCCATTGGGCGTTGAAGACTTGGCTGCGAATAACCCGCCGCCAAAAATCCACGGGGAGGAGTTGCATCCGGCGCTGGTACAACCTCTAATTGGGGACGACGGGCCACTACGGCGGACGGTGATGCCCCTTGGTGGAAGCCATCTCCCGCGGCAGAAGACAGTGGTCGCGTCTCAACCCGTTCGATGGTCTGCTGGGGTACAACACCCTGCCGTCCAAATCGTCGTCGCAAGGCATGTAATTCCTCCGTCAACGATTCGAGGGTGATGGGAAATGTGCCCAGGATTGAAGGATTATCCACAGCTTCCCGCGTTATCACCTCCAGGACATTGAGGCAGAGTTGCCAGGCCCCCGTTCCCTTGCTGAGAAAATAGAGTGGCATCCAGACCCGTCGATCTTCAGAATTATTAAAATATAGCTCCTGTAAGAGTCTGAGGGCTAGCTCTGATTTTTGTTCCCGATCAAAGTACCGTTTGGCCAGGAAATATTTCAATTCATGCTCCACCCCCAGAGAAAGATCGGGGGGGAAACCATGCTGCGCACAGTTCTCCAGCATACGATCAAGATAAGTAGGTACGCTGCTTCGTTCAAAGAGAGTGGAAGAATCCAACAAAAACTTCTGGGCATGCCGCTCATCCGGCACCAGCGAGGCCAGTCGCCTCCATGCATCAAAGGCTTCGGCGAAATCACCACTGCCGGCGTGAAACTCAAGCGAAATCGAGGCCAGACGATTGTGAACGATGCCATAGCGGGAAGCAAGATCGGCAATCCAAGCCGCTTTTTCTAGATTTTTCTGTGATGCCAGATCCTCCACCTTGGGGACCAGCATACGACGGATTGATTCCTGCGCGGACGCCTCATCCACCAACCAAGCTATGATCTTTTCCATCCTCTCTTCAGTATCCCAACAGCGATCCATATAGAGGCAACCCAAAGAAAACTTCAGGGCTCGTTCAGCATCGTTTTGCTGTATGGCATATTCGGCCATTTCAAACTGCACAGTCGCACTGTCGGCAGCCAGCCGAAGGATCGCGGAAAATGCCTCATAGACCAGGTTTTCGTCCTGCAACCGATCGCGCGCCACCGAGAGAATCTCGCGCCAAAGCGTTTCCCGAAC
>JAKQGS010000169.1 GCA_029556045.1 Pseudomonadota bacterium
CATGGCGGCCTCGCAGACTGGCCTGCCCTTTATCGGCCCCACCAATAGCCCACGGGTGTTTTGCGTGGGTGGCTTTAACGGACACGGGTTTTCCTGGGCCCACGGCAGCGCCAAACTGCTGGCGGATATCATGGTGGGCAATCCATTGCCGCCGGTGGCCCGGTTTTTCAATCCCACCACCGTGACTTGAAAGGAGTGTCCGGCTTACTTTTGAATCAGCTCAATGGTGTAGTCATCGGGATCTTTGAGGAAGGCGATAACGGTACTCCCGTGTTTCATGGGGCCCGGCTAGCGCCACCTTTCCTGGATGATTTAAGGTCTATTCATCTTCATGGTCGTTATCTGTAACATCATCCTCGTCTTTTTCCAATCGCCCATTTTTATCTTCGTCTTCGCCATAATTGGCGGATGATTTAATGTTTTCCTTGATCAAATCCTGCAATTTTTTCGCGACTTCCTCACCGTCGTTAGTGATCGTGATATCGCCAGCGGGAGCATCAGCAAAATCATATTCCAACCCGGTAAAATCAAACCAACTATCCATGCGGAAAGCGATGATCACCGACGATTCGGCACCAGCCTGCACGATGATGCCAGTATCCTTCTGGTTTGGCTTGGCCAGAGAGATTTCCTCACTCAACTCCACCGCGATGGTGACATTGACCGCCTGGCCTCCCAGTGGGGTGTATGCCCCTGTGATGTAGATCGAGTGATCGACCAGCGGATCATCGGGATCGATAGAGGACACGTCCTCCACCTGCAGTTTGTGAATTTTAAGCTGAATATCCCGGTATTCTCCCGCTTGAATTTGAATGGAGCTTAAGGATGGACTGACTTCGTCGGTCATCAGATCCACCACAAACGGACCTTTGAATTGCTCCCGCTCCTCCTGATCGCTGGAGTTTGTTTTGAGTTTGATCTCGTCGAGGGCAAGCTTGGCGCTGGTAAACACAAGTGTCCCTGCTGGAGAGCCATCCTTACCCATGACAGGAACTGCCTTATTGGCCAGTGCCAAGGCAGCCCCGGAGCCATGGACCGAGAGGGCTACCGTCCCAACAGTTGGGTCCACGGGATCCGCGGGATCGTCTTTGTCTTTGTCAGGGGGATTGCCGGACCATGTTCCACAGCCGGTGTCCATACCCAATGTGCAAAACATAGCCATGACCATAAATCCGTGTCGCCATGAATGATGAAACTGCCACATGTTGGTGTCCCCCTTATGAACGGGTCAGGGCAAAAAGTTGCACATTGACCTGATAGATCTGATCCTTGTTTTGCACATTCTGTTCCAGAGTCATTATTTTTTCACAGGCCTCATAGAGTATTTTGCTAACCTCCATGGCGGCCTCGTCTGATATACTCAGGGTCAATACGTTAAGATCCCGCCGACGAGCTGGCACGGACGCCACGCTTTCGCGGGCGATGTCGCAGGCTTTCTGGTGGTAGCGAATCGCCGCCAATTTGCCGGTTTTCCGGTCGGGAAAGATTTGTTCCCCCGTGGGAGCGTATCGCTTTTGCGTTTCATCAAAGCGGATCAAACCCAAGTTGACGAGCAATTTCAGACTATCCTCGATTTGTCGGGGGGTCAGTTTGAGAAACAATTTTTGATTGACCCAATCGGCATCCGCAGAGAAATCCTCCAGCGATACCAATTCACGAATGACCGGGTGATACCACTCGGAAAAATACTCAAGCGCCTCATTTTCCTGCGGCGTTTGCAGAAGGTTCCCTTTACGGGTCACCAGCTCCCGCATTAAAGCATCCCGCTGGTCAGGTCGCCGGGTGTTATTATGATCCACTAAAGTCAGGAAATAGTATTTTTCATCTTTGTTGAATTGCAAAGTCTGCGCAATTTTGCGTGCGGATGCCGCACTCAGGTCGCGGCGATGATTCAGCACCAGCCAGATCACATTCGTTTCAGAAAGCCCAAGATCGGCAGAAAATTTGGCAAACGAATAGGACTTTCGACTGGTTTTGACACCGGCATAGAGGTCTCTCAGATAGTCGCGGTAACTGGCGTATTGGGTGATATCGAGGTTTCGTCTGGTCTCATGAAACCGCACCTGAGCGTCCTGGGACCTGGAACGGGAGGCGCCGGGGGATTTCCCCCGGGCCTTGGCGGTGGATGATGCCTTTGAATTGGTGTTCTTGCGTTTCATAACCAACCCACTGATGAAGGGTTTACCAGCATACACATGCCCTGCTCATTCCGCTTCGGAAGATTCGGGGGATTCCGCACTTTCTTCTTCTTCGACCGCTTCGGCGCCATCACCATCGCTTTCTTCTTCCTTCAACTCACCGTCGCCATCGTCGTCTTTACCAAATTTGGTCGACGATTTAATATTGTGCTTGATGGCCTTCAACAATTCGGGATTGCTGTCCTTGTCGATGATGATAACACCAGCCGCATCTTTTATGCCGCTGGAAAAATCGACATTGGCAAACCAAAGAGCTGGCTGGAATGCCACCACGAGATTATTGGCCGCACCGGCAACGACGGGAGCTCCCTGGGCACTGAACATTTTAAATTGCTCCGACATGTCAAAGGCAAACTTAAACGGGGTGGCCACTCCGGCGATGTCCACAGTCCCTTCCAGGTATACCGAATGATTCAACAGAGGGTCTGTGGCTTCCAAGGTGCGATTCGGCTTCAGCTCAAATTCAATGCGCTTGTAGGAACCATCCATAATCGACGATTCTGGTAACGCTGGCGTTACGGTGTTACCGATCAGATCGTAGACGTAGGGCCCTTTCCACTTCATGCTGCTATCACGTTCTGCCTTAAGAGCATCGATTTGATCTTCCCGCTCCTTTTTGACAACCGCCATTTGCTCTTCCACAGCATCTTTTTCCGCTTCCCGGTCCACTTCCAGTTGATCCTTGGCAGCCTCGTCCGCCGCGACTTCGATCAGCGCCTCATAGCGACTTTCAATCTCCTTAAGGCTTGTTTCAAAACCATCTTCCTCCTCCTGAGAAGAAGCCTTAAGGTCCTCTTCCATTTTTTCAAGTTCTTCTTTTAATGCCTTTTCTTCGTCATCTTCCGCTTTATCCGCCTTCAATTTGATAGAGGCAATGCTGACGCGGGCGTCGGACAGTATCACCCCGCCCCCAACATCCAGAGTCCCAACCAACTGCAGGGCGGAAGCCGAAGTGCCCGAAGTAAAATCAACACCAATAGCGGCTTCCACACCGGTGCTGTCTTTAGGGGCACTGCCCTGTACCGATGACGGTGCTGTTGTGGTGGTTGCAGTCGTCTCTTCTTCGCTCGTTCCGCCATTGGTGCAGCCGACGATCAGGCTCATAAAGAGACTGATTCCCATGAGGTGCTTGTGAATACGGGGGCTGCAGGGTTGTTGTTTCGTTTTCATACGCTTGATCTCCCAGGTTCTAAGTCGTTTGTTTGTTACCTGTGGTAAGGGCCACACCCATGTGGCCTGCAAACCTGACTCTCCCCTTTACGGCACTTTTTTGGCGCACTTTAATTTAAATATTTTTGACTTATTATTACATATTGTTACTAATTTTTATTCCTCATGGTAATGATATACCTCGCACATGTATTATGCCTGCCGCCACACTTAGCACGATCAGCTCAAACGACCGTAATTTGTTGGGAATATCGCTTTAGATGGATGGCAAATACCATGCGCTGTGTTGATGCTGGCTTCGGTCAACGCCCATTCATTTCTTCATGCGTGGGTGGTGTTGTCAATTGGTAACACCTAGAATCAATCCCACACATATGATCAAAATCAACCACGGTTTTCGATGGGATGAAATGCATATATCATTCTGTTTTTATTGCCTATTTAGATGGCATGCAAAGTGCAAATGCAAGGATGAAATATTAGAACTTCCTAGAGGATACCAGACATGTTTGCAAGAATCTCCCAAGTCATCATCATCTTGTCGTTGGCGCTGACCGCCACACCATTGCTGGCAGCCAGCTTTTTCATCGAGCCAGCTGAAGTGGTCGGCAAACGGGAAAATACCGCCGCTGCCATGACGGAACTGATCAAAACCACCATCCTGGGTGAAAAACTGGGTACTTTGGCGGCCGCCGCGGACCAAAGCGAGTTTTCTCTTAAACCCAAGGTCATTCAAATTGGGGATGCGGCCATTTTACATCTGGATAAAGTACAGAAGGGTTCCGTCGTCTTCAGCCAGTCCGAAAAGGTTGAAACCATGGAGGACCTGGATGTCATCGTCAAGCGCCTCGTTTTTGCCGTCATCAACGAAAAGAATGCGGACAAGCAGGTGGAGGTCGGGGAAATTACCAGCTCCGAGCAATTTAATGCGATGACACGCCGCAAAACCACCCAGCACTTTTTTGTGGGATTTGGACCAGCGATGGCGTCCGGTATGGGTGACGCAGGGGCCATGACCAACTGGCATCTGGGGATGGGCTGGCAAATGGAGGACAATATGCTGAAGGTGTACTTTGATACCGTATCGAGCTCCAACAGCGATAACGCTGACATGACGGGCATCGGAATCTCCAATACGTACTTTTTCTCCCGCAAGGATACTTCACCACTGATTCATACGGGTCTGACCTGGGGCGGCGTCGAGTTGTACAACAAGGAGAAGGCCGCCACTAACACTCCTGAGGATGAATATGACGACGACTACGATAAGGATTCCACCAACGGATTTATTCTAAGTGCCGGGCCAGGAATGATGTTCTACCGCACCTCATCGGTCAACCTGGAGACTTCGTTGTTTGCCAATGTTCTGCTGGATACCGCCGCCAAAGGGGTACCCGCCACCTATGGCGCACGGGTTACGGTTTATTGGTGAATGAGAACATCAGAATTTTTCGGTCCATTCGAATTGCAGAGCCGGCAGGGTCATCGCGCGAATATCTTCCCGCACTTGATAGGATTCACGCTCATTGAGCTGAACGGCACTGCGCACAGAGGCAAAGATGCCCCCCAGGTAAAAAACCGACGTGACCAGCCCCGCAGCCACCGCGGGGCCCTGCAAATCCTGGCGGGCAAACTCGTGGGTGGCCCATCCCGATAGTCCTACCAGAAAAAAAGATTTCAAGGCTGACTCCCATTGACCGAGATAAGCAAATCCTCCTCCGGGAAACAGCCCATAGACTCCCGCTGATGTAGGACTTTTGTAATCAGTCGCCGCATACCGCTGCAGCGCCGCCTTCAATCCCCTGTCGTTCACATCTCCCGCCAGATGCCTGGCCTGGGCGAGAGACGCCGCCGAAAAACGCTCGGGTCCTTCAATCGTCTGAAGAATTTTGTAGCGGACGATTTCAGTCGGCACCTTTCGCGATAGTTCGTCAAAAGAGGATCGCCAAAGTGTCTCATCATGGGAAATCAGTCCAATATAGGCAATGAGCGGCAGAACGTCAGGGGACTCCACACGGGCCTGACTCAAACGCAGGTAAGCGAGCGAACTCTCGTAGTCCCCCAGGAACATCGCCGCGCGACCAGCATTTCTCAACCATAGAGCTTGGCAACCAGCGTTGCATCGAGGATCAGCGACTTTCATCAGGGCCAGTGACAAAAGGTCGCCATAGCGATGCCCCTTCTCCAGATCTCCCCAAATATTCGCTTTCACCTGCGGTGACTGTATCGTCAGGCCGCATCCCAGTGTCAGCAAAAGGTACCATCGACATAACATAATTAATCCCGCAAAGTTTCGTTGCATTGTGGAGGGATATCGATCCATCGCAGCTGATCCGCAAAACGTATCGGTTGGGACGGCATGATGGATGCCAGATTATCCTCCCGCAGAACCCGAGCAAAGGCGAGGATGATGGAGGAACCACCGGTACATGGCCCCCCAGCAGTCAGCAAATTCAGGTATTCCGAATCGGAAGGGGCATTTTTGCAATGAGAATAAAGGACGTCCCCGAGGGACCGGTAGGCGCTGACCGTCGGGGCTGTGGCACTGCTGGAGCTTTTGCTGTGCCCTATCCGCCGATTATAATCAATAAGGTTACGGGGCTGATACCGGGCACTCTCGAACCATGCCGGGTGAACACACCCCGTTGTCAAAAATCCAATCAGCAAGGCTATTTGTAAAGCAGTGGGCATGCCGAAATCTGTTGCTTCATCCTGTCATGACTTGCGAAAAACAACTCAGACCTGTTCTGGCTCAATTCGGATTTTTTGCCACCCTCGCAATTCAACGTGTATGTGTGTTGCGGGTTATAACCCATCACCCACAGAAACGGAACCAGGACAAAAACACCGCCAATGCAGGGACCCACTTCAAACTTCTCACTCCGCGTTAAGACCCCATGAAAAGTATCACAACCCTCTTTTTCCATGCGAATCTGCGTGGTGCTTCCCACAATCTTCGTATCCGAATGCGTGTAGGGTGTCCTACCAACGGGGTTACCGTCGATGTAGAGTTTGGCTCCGCTGGGTTCGGAATTGATCAGGGTGGTACTGGCACAGGAAACACTGAGGCTTGCGATTAACACAATTAAAATGGCTTTAAAATTCAACATTGTGGCTCCCAATCAGGCATCGAAAATAATCCGAATACTATATCGCTCCCTTGGAGCAATAACAAGGAACTCTTCAGATGAATGTTAGCCCATCCCGGGCCGCGAAGTTTGCGCAGGTGCTTGGCTAGCCCTTTGACCGATTCGTAATGGCTGCCATAAAAAGACGAGCCCACCCGGGGTGGTGGATCATAATGATCATAATGATTTTAAAGAACACGGTAACTTCGTATTAATACACATATTTAGCCATTTTTCCATTATTTTCAGAGGCTTAACGATCCTTTAGCAAACAACTCCAGAAAAAAGGTGTTTTCACCGAGTATTTCATATGATATGTTTACGTTGTTTTATTTCATTTGAAAGGTCACGACAAATGACCAGATCCCACCTTAAGCAACCGACGCCGGAAGAGCGCGATCGCATATTGACCGGTGCTCTCTTGAGGGCAGCAGACATTTTAAAACTTTCCCAAGCAGATCTGGCCGAAATACTTGGGGAGAGTGAGGCCACGATTTCGCGGACTGCACAGGGAAGACGCGCTATCTCCGAAAATTCCAAACCGGGTGAACTTGCGGTAATGCTGCTTCGCATCTTTCGAAATCTTGATTCCATCGTCGGCGGCAAAGAAGTAGCCGTCCGTCATTGGTTTCGCACTGAAAACGGCCACCTTGGGGGCACACCCGCATTTCTCGTAAAACGCGTAGAGGGACTTTCAAATGTCTGTAGTTATCTGGATGCTCTGCGGGGGAAAGTCTAATCTATCCTCAATTGATACTGTAGTATGGAGAGTCGTTGAAGATCAGCACCGTAGCAGCACCCTGAAACTAGTGGATGACGCCCGAGATCAAACAATCCTCGAAGATATTATCGAGCGGGGAAAGCCGCCATTTCCCTTTCCCCCATTTGAACAACAACTTCACTATCTCCTTTGGACACCATTTCGATATCCACCCTTGAAAAATGGATCACGATTCGGAACACGCACTGAAACGAGCCTATGGTATGGATCACGTGATTACCATACCTCTTTTGCTGAGAAAGCTTACTATCGCTTTGCGTTCCGCCATGGACTAACCCAACCATTTCCGGACGCCATTGAGAATAGATACACAGCCTTTGCTGCTGATATAAATTCAAAGAACTTTGTTAAACTTGATGCGCCTTCCTTTGAGCATTATCAACCTCTTTTGCAATCACCAACCAGCTACATAGCGACCCAACAATTGGGGAAAGATATGCGGGGAGATGGCGTGCATGCTTTCCAATACATTTCAGCTCGTGATCCGAAGAAAGGTTTA
>JAKQGS010000184.1 GCA_029556045.1 Pseudomonadota bacterium
GATCCCGCTGCAGGTAGATCGTCGGGGGTTTCAGGGTATCGCCAGCAGACCCTTGAAAGTCCACAATCTTCTGCAGATATCCTTCGTGCCCGATCACCAGCTGGTGCTTGCCGGGGATCATGTGCAGGACAGCCGGCGTGCGGGTGTAGGTACCATTATTGAGGGGTTTGCCATTGAGTTTCATGGTGATGGTTTCGGGTTCGCTCTTCAGTTCCAGATGCATTTTATCATCCATCAGGGCCTGACGGCGGTTGTAGGCAAAGATACCCAGTACGATCAAGGCAACCAGGATCACGAACTTGAATACACCTCCAGACGGTGCCGCACGAAATTCCTGATAACGGGCGCGCCGAGCCGGCATGGAAAAACTGCTGGGGTGGGGCCGTGCTGGTCGTTTTGCCGGCTGTCCGGCCGAGCGGATAGCGCCGGTCCGGGTATTTCGCACCGACTGGAACGAATTGTTGACCTCCAGTTTGCGGTTGCGCGTGTCATCCAGTGCGATAGAGCCTGTGTCATCGGAGGCAGCCCGTTGCTGACGGGCAACTTCCGCCGGGCGCTCTTTTTGAATTTTTTCCGGCATCGCTCCGGTGGTGGAACTCTTCCTTAGGTCTGTGTGAGTCAGGGCCTCTTTGATATCCATCTGGCTTTTATGGTGTTTGCCCGCCAGGATGCGTTTGAGGAAATTGCCCAGCTCACTCTCCACAAAGTCGGGATATTTGGAATGGAGGTATTTGAGCAGCATTTTTTCAAACTGCGCCGCCGTCTGATACCGGCGTTTGCGGTCTTTCAGCAGTCCGCGCAGAACGATTTCTTCCAGTTCCGGTGTGATTTCAGGATTCAGATCCGTCAGACGCATGCCGATTTCGCAGTTTTGCACCTTGCGAATGGTTTCCACCTCGGTCTGGCCGGCAAATAGCCGTTTCATGGCCAGGCATTCCCACAGCACGATCGCCATGCTGAAGACGTCGGAACGTCCATCCAGCGGTTTAGCTGCGACCTGTTCGGGGCTCATGTAAGAATATTTGCCCTTCACCACACCGGGGCGGGTTTCGGTGATCTTATTTTCTGCTGAGGCGATGCCGAAGTCGGTGATTTTTACTTCGCCTTCGAAACTGATCAGAATATTTTGGGGTGAAATATCGCGGTGGACGATGCCGAGGGCCTCATTGGTGATTTCGTCCACCTTGGTGTGGGCATAGTGCAGAGCCCGGGCGACACAGGCCCCGATGAAAAGGCAAACCGGTACCGATAGGCGGATTTTGGCAGCTTCACAGGCGGCCAGCAGACTGCGCAGGTCGGCACCATACACAAACTCCATGACGAGGGCAAATGATCCCTCGACTTCGGTAAAATCGTAGACCTGAACGATATTGGCATGCTGGAGCCTCTTGCAGATATGGGCCTCGTCCCGGAACATTTCAATGAATTCACGATCCTGAGCATAATGGGGCAAGATCCGCTTGATGGCGCAGATCCGCTGGAACGAATCCTCCCCGACGGCTTTACCAAGATAAATCTCGGCCATACCGCCACGGGCGATCCGTTTGCTCAATACGTAGGAGGTTTTTGCCATTGGTCCTCTAACTTCTTCAAAAAAATGGACGAGTTGGCTCCTTTCGTCTGTCTCTTTGTCGGAGGAATTGACAAGAAATGTAGGAGGGGGGGATTTTTCTTGAGTTATTTTGGATAAAGCATTGAAATTATAGTGAAATATTTTGACCTGGAGCGGTTGACCTCCACCCCCCCGGCTGTTAATCTCCCTTAGGTATTCAGAAAAATTTGATTTGACAGGTGAGGGCTATTTGGCACCGGCATTGACGCAACGGGGATATTTTATTTCCATCGAAGGTGGCGAGGGGGTCGGCAAGTCGGTCTTCAGTCAACACCTCATGGATGCCCTGGTCGCCCTGCGGCGTCCGGTTATACGCACCGCTGAACCTGGCGGAACCCCATCGGCTCAGCTGATTCGTCAACTTTTTTTGCATCCTCCTGCGGAAGACCCTTTGGTTCCCGAGGCGGAGCTCTTTCTGGTGTCAGCAGCCCGGGCACAGCACGTCGGTCAGAAAATTCGTCCGGCCCTCAAGCAAGGGACATGGGTGATATGTGATCGTTTCGCGGATTCCTCGCGGGTTTATCAGGGTGTCATGGGTGGTTTACCCGTGACATTGGTGGAATCCATGATTCAGGTTTCCTGCGGTCCCACGGTTCCTGACCTGACTTTTTTGCTCGACTGTGACGTGGCGATCATGATGGAGCGATTGAGCGTGCGTTCCCGGACCACTGGCGATGTTCCTCCCCAATCTGCTACCCGCTTTGACGAAGCCGGGTTACCTTATCACCGGAAGTTGCAGCAGGCTTATCAGCAGGTAGCCCGGCAATTCCCGGAGCGTATCGTTGTGTTGGATGCCGCCCAGACTCCCGATGCGGTGCTGCATCAGGCGATGGACACTTTACGGCAGCGGGGGCTTTTATGAGTCGTCGCGCAGTGGAAGATAAACGGTCATCACTGCCTGGAGAAAACGGCGCAGATTGGACAAGTTTGATCGGATACGGTGATCATATAGCGATCTTTCAACGATTGGTGCAGCGGGACCTTGTGCCACAGGTGATTCTTCTGCATGGGCGGGCAGGACTCGGCAAAAAAACGTTCGCCAGCGGGCTGGCCGCGTATTTTTTCTGTCGGACGGGGAATGCCTGCGGCAGCTGCCCCGGCTGCCTCGGGGTAATGGCTCAGAACGAAGAGGAAATCCTCTGGATCAATCCTGAAGGGAACGCCATCACGGTGGACTTTGCGGAGTTGGTGCAGGAACATCTGTCCTTTGGGACCGCTTATGCATCGGAGCCGGCGCCGGTGCGTCGCCGTCGGATCGCTATTATCGTCGATGCGGATCGCCTGACCGATCAGGCCGCCAACCGTCTTTTGAAAACTCTGGAGGAGCCGGATCCTGATGCCATGGTTATCATGACCTCGTCGCAGGAAAAAAGAATTCTGGACACCATACTTTCCCGTGCGGTTTGCTGGCGGATCCGACCTCCGGCTCGGAATGAAATCTGTGCCTGGCTCTTATCGCGCCTTGAAACCAAGCCGGATCCGAGTCGGATGGACGAGGTACTGCGTCGGGTGGGGTTTGCCCCTGGATCTGCCTTGGAAAAGCTGCGGGAAGATGTCGAATCCGAAGAAGAGCAGGCAGTCCGGGATCTACTGATTCAAGGTGACCTGGGTGTCCTGATGGATCGGGCGGAGCAGTGGCAGAAGGTATGGCGTCACGGCGCCAACGATCTGGCGGAACTGGGGGAACTCATTCTGAACCAGGCGTACCGCCGTGATCTGATAAACATGACGGAAAATCCCGGGACCGCCGCTCTCTGGCGGCAGCCGGATGTGGTGCAGCAGCGTCGGACGTTGTTGCGGGATATCAAAAAAATTGCCGGCCGTCACAGGACGGCCCTGAACAGCCAGTTGGCGGCAGAAGCCCTGGGGCTAACGAGGAATGGAATATGTCAGGTGTCAACTTAGTTGGAGTGCAGTTTCGGCGCTCCGGAAAAATTTATGACTTTAATGCCAAGGGCTTGTTGCTGCGGGTTGGGGACCATATCGTGGTGGACACCGATCGTGGTCTGAGTCTGGCCGAAGTTAAGCGGGTTGAGTTTGTGGATGAATCCCACAAAAACATGGAAGGATTGAAGCCGGTGGTTCGTGTTGCCACCCCTCGGGATCTGGAAGTGTCCTCCCGCATGACTCCCGACTACATCATGAAGTATACCCGCGAAAGGATCACCTCCCTCAAGTTGGAGATGCGGGTCATCGGCGTTGACGTTCATTTTGGCGGCAGTAAGATCATCGTCTACTTTTCGGCTCCCGGCCGGGTCGACTTCCGTGAATTGGTTAAGGAGCTGGCGACGGGTCTCAAGTCCCGCGTTGAATTGAAGCAGGTGGGCGCCCGCGATGAAGCCAAGCAGGTGGGAGGGATCGGTATTTGTGGACGCGAATTCTGTTGTTCCAGCTTTCTGCGGGAATTTGTGCCAGTGTCGATCAAAATGGCCAAAAACCAAAACCTCGCCCTTAATCCCAGCAAGGTGTCCGGTGGATGCGGGCGTTTATTGTGCTGCCTGACCTACGAGGATCCCACGTACTCCGCCATGCGTAAAACGCTGCTTCCCAAGGGAACCCGGGTGCAATTGCCGGATGGCAGCGTCGCTGATGTTATCAAGGGTGATATCCTGAATCAACTGATGGTGGTTGAAACTCCCACAGGTGAACAATTATCCGTGCCTGTCAAAGATCTGATCGTTGTCGAGAAGAAGTCGGCCATCACAGATGAGGATGAAGAGTGGGGGGATGATATTGATCTGGGCACGCTGATGGAAGGGGAATTGCCCCTTGACGATGCGGGGGCGGAAGCCCGGCGTGATCGCCGTCCATCACGTGGAGCCCGTGAAGGCGGTGGAGGTGACCGGTCCCAACGGCAGCGGTCCGAGGGGCCGAGGGGAGAGCATCGGCGTGAC
>JAKQGS010000190.1 GCA_029556045.1 Pseudomonadota bacterium
GTTGGTGACCGGTGATCCTCCTAAAATGGGAAGTTACCCCGATGCCACCGGCGTTTTTGACATCGACGCGATCGGTCTGACCAACATGGTTTATCGGCTGAACGGCGGCCTGGATTTGGGCTCCCGCTCCATCGGAGAGCCCACTGCCCTATCGATCGGGGTGGGGGTTAATCCGGTGCACAACAATTTTGAATATGAGATGAAACGCTTTTACTACAAGGTTGATGCCGGCGCGGAATGGGCCATTACCCAACCGGTGTTTGATATCAAAGCCCTGTACCGCTTCCTGGAATATATCGAAAAAAATAATATCAAGATCCCCATCATTGCAGGCATCTGGCCGTTGACCAGTTTCCGCAACGCACAATTCATGAACAATGAAGTCCCCGGCGTCATCATTCCCGAGCCTATTTTGAAGCGTATGGCGGAACCCAAATCCCCTGAAGACGCCAAAAAAGTGGGAGTGGAAATCGCTCGTGAGATGATTGAAGAACTTGGCAGTGCTGTGGCCGGCATTCAAATGTCGGCTCCGTTTGGCCGCATCGATCTTGCCCTGCAAGCTATTGGTAAGATGTGATTGTGAAAGATCGCCCGATCGTAGCCCTGCAGAAATATCTGACGCAATATGCAGAGCCAGATGGGCAAAACCTCGCGACCTTGGTGGATCTTCCCGTCTGGGATCATGTCATCGGCGTTCCTGCGGTGGGTGAGTTTGATCTTCTGCCGGGCCTGCTGGAATCCATCCGCGAATTGAGCCGACTCACCCGTGGCCGCATTCTCCTCATCCTGCTGATCAATGCCCGAGCCAGCGCATCCCCCGCAGTTCACGAGAACAATCGCCTCACCCTCAAGTGGTTACGGGAGATCCTGACCGCACAAAGAGATCTCGGAGAGGATCATCACTGGTTGGGAACCCGCGATACCTTTGACATTTTGGTCCTGGAAAGATGCCATGCGGGTGTCTATATCCCAGAAAAACAGGGGGTGGGACTGGTTCGCAAGATCGTCGGCGATGTGGGAGCCCGCCTTTTTGCCGCCGGCAAAATTCAAAGCCCCGTCATGCACCAAACCGATGCGGATGCCCGTTTACCACACGACTATTTTGCGATCGAAGGGTGCTTCAACAACCAGGTGGCAGCGGGCGTGCATCGCTATCGCCATGTTCCCCAGAATCCCAGCCAGGAAGGAAGTCCATCCTGGCTGGCCCTGCAGATGTATGAGATCTGGCTCCGCTACTACGGATTGGGTCTGCGATTTGCGGGATCCCCTTATTGTTATCCGGCCATTGGCAGCCTCACCTGTTTCCAGTGGGAGGCCTACGCCAAAGCCCGCGGCTTTCCGCGGCGGGAGGCGGGAGAGGATTTTTATTTCCTCAATAAGATGCGTAAACTGGGTGAGGTGATCGACGATCCCGGCAGTCCGGTCGTATTAGTCTGTCGCCCCTCCGATCGTGTTCCCTTTGGCACCGGGCAGGGGATGGCCCGAATCGAGTCACTGGAGCAGAGACAGGAAATCTACCGTGTGTATCATCCCGCGGTTTTTCAGGGTCTGGCTCTGCTGCTACGGGGGGCTATCGCCGCCATTGCCGAAGAGGACCCACAGATTGCACTGCAAAAATACTGGCAGCGTCCAGCCTATTCTCCCGCACTTCATCAGCTGGTGGCGGAAATCGCTGCGGAGATCCAACTGCCGGAAAACCTTCTGGCGGCTCGCCGACGGTCCCGCACGCTTTCAGGGGCCATT
>JAKQGS010000192.1 GCA_029556045.1 Pseudomonadota bacterium
GTTTATCCTCCAAGGACCACACACCGAGAGTTAAAGATAAGCACCGGGAGAACCTAGTTGCCGTCATCATCCGCGATCCGTTCACCACAAGTTCTGGCTCCGCTCATAGCGGTTGCTGTGGCGGGAGCGTTGATCGCATGGCAGCCGCCACCTCTGCTGATGGGGGCGATGTTGGTGGCCGTCATTGCCGCCGTAGCTGTCATGACAATCGATGCGTCGCGGGTGTTTGAAGCCTATCTGCTCTACCTGGGCGTTGAAGGGGCTGTTAAAATTTTCACCAACTACAACCCTGTTGTTCATGTTGGTTCCGATCTTCTGCTGCTCCTGGTGGTGGCTCGCCTCTGGGCGCGACAGGGAGCCGAAGGGCGGATGCTGGCGACCCCGGCGGTCGCCCGGGTGGTCCCCCTGCTGACCGTGTTTTGGATGTGGGTTTTTCTGCAATTTATGAACCCTTGGGGACTTGGTCTCCTACCCTCAGTTGCAGCCCTGAAAATCTATCTCGTACCGATCCTGGTCTTTTTTGTGGTGGGGTATTTGCTGCGCGCGGAAGAGCTTAAACGATTGCCGTTCCTATTGGTGGTGATGGGATTGTTTATGGCTACCGCCGCCATTGCGGATGGTCTATTGGGAGAAAATTATTTGCCTCGCCTGAATCCTGGTTATGGGGCTGCCATGATGGGGCGTTTCCCCGGTATCCTCTATCGGCCATTTGGATTCACAGCGTTACCCGGTGGTCCGGGTGTTTGGATGGTTCATATCGGTACGGCCGTTGGCCTACTTCTTTATCAGTTGCAAAGGGACGGGGCGACTTTGCCGCGGGGTAATCAACTTTGGCAGAAACCATGGTTCTGGCGTACCCTGGTTGGAGTCTTTCTGGTGGCGGCCGTTATCACCTTGCTCTTATGCCAGGTGCGGTCATCCCTGATTCGCTTCCTCATTATGATCATGGGTGGTTTTCTCGGGTTCGGCATGCGCGGATTTATGCGTTGGATCGGCGGGATCACCATTGCCGCCGTTCTGGTGTCCGGTGTCTTGCACTTCAAAGGATCGTCATCCGTGGGGGGAATGGACGTCAAACGGGTCACCCAGATCAGTGATCGTTTCACATCGCTTTCCAAAACCGACACTTGGAAGTCAGCCCGTAAAGGGGCATGGGATGCCATGGTGGAACTATCGGAATCAACGATTCTGGGCATCGGTCTATCCCGTGTTGGTGCTGCTTCAAGAATCTGGTCCAATCAAATCGCCCAGGATCGCATGTTTGGCCCAGAATGGAGTTTTGCCGATAATGTTTATCGGGCCCTGTTTACTGAAATCGGGCTTGGGGGGCTTTTCGCGTGGCTTCTACTGGTGGGAGGTATCATCGTTCTCCTGTTGCGACGCGGCACCCGTGAGGGCCGGTTGGTGGCTTTATGTTGTGCCGTCTATCTGGTGGTGGGTTTTGCTTCGGAAGGGATCCTTTACCAGCCGGATGCCTCTTTCTTCTGGCTCTATGTAGCCTATGGTCTGCGCAGTGATGCAGGAGGTATGGTATGACCCCGATGGGAAATCCTACGCTGCGGCTGCTGGCCCTGGCAAAATTCAAGAAAAAAACCCTGCTGTTGTCCGCTCTGACGGCTGCGTTTTTGTCGTTGGTGATCGGTATGATGAGTCCTTCCATTTACCGTTCCGAAGCCGTGCTTAAAATCGAACCGGCCAATAAGGGTACTCCCTTTTCAAGTTTTTCAGACCCATACATTGAGAACCAGACAATTCTTAAGGATGCCGAAGTACTGATGTATTCCCAGGATGTGATGAATGCCGTGGCGGATGAGTTGATGGCGGCCCGCATCAATCCGGATATGGCTTTTCCATCCAGCGTTCGTCTGACCGACATTGGGTTTCGGGTGAAACTTCTGGCCAAACGGCTCCAGGCAAAGCTGCGAATGCCTATGGAACACTCGGAAAAGAACATCATTACGGAGGAAAATGACCGGGAAGTTGTGGCGAGTATGATTCGCACGCAGATGAAGGTGGTCACGGATGTGGAGGGGCGTATGCTGCGCCTGCAGGTTGACGCCGCCGACCGCTCGCTGGCTCAGAGGATGTGTGAACTGATCGCCACCAAGTTCCTGGAGGTGTCACTGCTCAAAGTGCAGCAGGAACTTTTGCGCCAGGAAAAATACCTGGTCAGCACCATCGACCTGCAACAGGAAAAGATTTCTCTGCTGGAAAAACAGCTGCAGTCAGTCAAAACGGAGTTTTCGCGCCTTGAACTCAGGGGTAACATCGAACAGCCTGGGCTGGATGCGGTTGGTCAAATCGTGGAACGAAAAGGTTCGCTGGCGGAAATTGCAGCCGAGTTACAGACTCATGAAACGCTGTACCAGGACTACCGCAAGGAATTGGCCAATACCGACCTTTTTGAAGATGTCAAAAAGGTCGGGCTTCGGGAAAAAATCGAGAAAGATCTCGCGGAAATTGAGTACAAACGCCTTGAGTTGGTCAGCGTGAAAGGCTATCCGGAAAGTCATCCGACGCTGATCAATCTGAAAAAGGAAGCGGATAAACTTAATCACTTGTTAGCAACGGTTGTTGCAGCCAGCACCAAAGAAGGGAGTGGTTCTCAGGCCAGCTCCGGTACTTCCAAGGAGTTGTCCGCCAAACTTCTGACCGTGACGGATCGCATCAAGATGCTGAAGGCCAAGAAGGATCTGCTGGAAAAGCAGCTCAGCCGTAAAGAATCCCAGATGGACATGGCGTTGGATTTAGAAACCCGCAGTGGCGGGATATTGCGTGATCTGAACGGCCACCTCGATATTCTGCGGGAGCTGCGCCGACACCTGGAAGAAACCCGCATGAAGATTGTCGGGGCTGTCAATACGGCTAGCCTGCTGGTACCGCCTTCTTTTCCGCTCATACCGGTGAGCCTCTCGGTGGTTCGGCGTACATTTTTTGGCTTTTTTGTGGGTATGGTGCTGGCTTTGATGGTGTATTTTCTTTTCGATTTTGCCCGACCGCGTCTGCTGGTGGCTGAAGATCTGAATGCCATGAAAGTACATACCTTTGGGACCATTCGTTTTGATCAGAATTCCATCGCGCATTTTGTGGCTTGCCTTTTGACGCTGGAGAAAAACACCGCCCCCCGGGGGGAACCCGCCGGTCATGAAGCCCAAACCGTGCTATTCAGCATGATCAACCTCTCCCTGAATCTTGATTTTTGGATCACCGAGGTTGCGCAAAGTTTAAACGATGCGGGGCATCGCGTGGGTGTGGTGATCGTTCAGGATCAGGATGCCGGGCTGAGGCGCGAGAGCACCATGTTTGGACCCATCGAAGTCACCCGGCTGCATCGGGACGAAATTTCTTTTTCCTTTCCCCAGCTGATGGCCAGCATGCGTCCCAAATGCGATTGGATTCTGGTTTTGGGGACTGGGCTGGAACCTGGTCCCGCAACGGTTTTTTTGACCCGTCATGCGGATCATTTGTTTTATATCGCCCGCTACGGGCGCAGTGAGTTAGGGGCTATTGAACGCATTCGAATGGACGCAAATTTTACGGTTGATGTTAGTGAGCATGCATTGGTGATGAATCACATCATGTAGAGGTATTATTTTGCGGATTCTTCATATCACCAAAAACCTACCGCCCTTTCGTGGAGGCATTGAAAGGGTGACCCTGGAAATGGCAGGGATTGCCGCCAGCCTGGGGCATTCCGTCGCAGTTGCTGGCATTGCCACGGCAGAAACGCCGAAGGTTTGGCAGGATATTTCGCTGATACCTGTGAGCGGTGAGCGCCGTCTGGGACCGGTGACATTGGCTTCCGGTTATCGTGATCTGGTGGAGCAAGCCGTAGATTATGATCTCATTCATGTGCATTTGCCACACCCGGTGGCAGAGTGGTATTTGACGCGGGGACTTCGTCGGTCTCCGCATTTGGGTGCACGTCTGGTTCCTGTGATTCATGCGGACATCTATCGGTGGCGGCCGGCCGCTCGACTTTGGCAGTGGGCCGTTACCCAACCGCTTCTGCGTGAATCCCGTGCAGTGATGGCAGCCACCCGGGAACTTTTAAAAAGCTCACCCGTTTACCGGCGGACTCTGCCGAAAGCGGTGATGATCCCCTTTCCTGTGCCCCCGTTTTTTGACCGGGGTGACATTGTACAAGCTAAACAGGATCTGCAAATGCTGGCGGTCGGGAGGTTAGTCTCCTACAAGGGATTTGACGTACTATTACGTGCATTGGTTGACCTGCCTGAGATTCCTTTATGGCATCTGCATATCGTGGGAACAGGGCCGCTCAAGTTGAAGCTTCAAAAGATGATCAGCCGTTACAACCTGGCGGAGCGGGTGACCATGACCGGGGAGATTGATGAGGACAGTAAAGCCCGGTTTATGGGGAACGCCGATCTTGTGGTGGTTCCCTCCACAACGTCGCAGGAAGCCTTTGGGATGATCATTGCCGAAGCTTTTGCGGCAGCTAAACCCGTGATCACCACGGCGTTGCCGACGGGGGTGTCGTTTCTGGCACGGGGAGGTCAGTGTGGCGGCATTGTGCCGCCGCGCGATCATCATGCATTGACGGCCGCAATTCTGGGTCTTTTAACGAACGAAGTTAAGCGGTTGGGCTGCGGTCGGAGGAATCTAGATTTCTGGCGTCAAAACCTGACGCAGGAAAACTATGCCTCGATCTATGGTCACTATTTGGAGTCATGGGGGCGGGAAAACCTCCCGGTCACGCTGCAACCAGCAGTCTAAGGAGAAAGACATGGACGCAACATCGGACTTTTCACACCTGCGGATCAGTCCTGCCGTAATTTGCAGTGATGTGCAAGACGAAATGATCATTCTGCACACCGGCACGGGGCAGTACTATAGCTTAAAGGGGCTGGCGGCCGAGATATGGCGGTACTTGCAAAATGGACGGCCAGTCACAGAGATTGCCCCGTTGATTCTGACTCATTACGAGGTTGAACCAACCTGCCTGGAAGCCGATCTTGTGGGTTTTTGGCATGATTTAATGCGGAAAAATCTTTTGGAAGGGGGGGTGTCTCCATGAATCGATTGCATCGCCTGATCCGGATGTCGTCACCTCAGCTTTTAGC
>JAKQGS010000194.1 GCA_029556045.1 Pseudomonadota bacterium
TGGGATCTTTGATCCAGCGATAGACATCCCCGGCTCCCCCCAGCTTCATGATGATCGCGGCCACAAAGATTAAAAATAACACGACAGCGACAGGTACAAATGCACCAAATCCTTCGTGGAGTCGTTTGATCGGCCGGGCCCAGGATGCCCCGATCAGATCCTGCATGGCGGAAAACGCCATGCCGCCCAGGGCAATGGCAAAGAAGAAGAAGAGATTGAATAAATATGCTCCCCAGACTTCCGTGCCAGCGCCTGTCGCAAATCCATAACCGAGGCTGATGGCTCCTACCAGAAGGCAGGCGGACACAAAGCCTTTCATCGTGCTGGAAGGGGTCAAAAAGAAACTGGTTCGTCGTTCAAAAAGATCGTTTACGTTCATATCACCACCCTCTTCCCGTTATTTTTTCTGTAAGGTTCTGAGATGTAAAATGATCTGCCAGCGTTCTTTGGTATCGGTGGCGTGGCCATACATCGGCATGATGGGTCCACCCTGGGAAATCTTCATGAAGAAGAATCCGTCGCCCCGCTTGGCCAGGTCCTCCCGGGTGATATCCGGCGGCGGTGTGGGGTAACTGGCGCCCATGGTCCCCTGCCCTTTGCCATCCGCTCCGTGACAAACCGTGCAGAAGATCCCAAACAAGCGCGCGCCTTCCGCCAAATCCTTGTCATTGGCGGTGATAGGGTTTTGAAACTCCTTTTCCGCCACTTCAAAGGATTCAGGGTAAATGATGGATCCATAGGGCACACTGTGCTCAGGGGGGCTTAACATATTTTCCTGAGCTTTGACCGTCGGCGCATCCGCCATATCGGGCATATACTGCAATTTGGTTTGTGAGGTGTTTTTGCCGCCGCAACCGCTGATGGCCAACAAACTCCCTAAGATTATACTGCCTGCAAATTGAATGGATTTCATGCCTATCCTCTTATTTAATCAAATCCCTTTGTTCGACCCGCAGGGGACCATGGCAAAGAGATGCCACATCCTCAGCTGATGGTTCGCAGCTCTTCCGCGCCACACTCCCGCAAGAGTCGGGCCTGTTCGCTGTTTTCCTGCACACCGGGCACAAAAATTCCAAATCGATCATCGGTAAAGCGCGGATCCAAAACCCTTTGATTGGGATTCGGGATCTTGCAGGTTACCAGCATCCCGATGATGGTGGCGAGACCGCCCAACAGAATCGTCAGTTCGAATCCAATGATCACATAGGCAGGCAATGACAAAATGCCCCCCTGCTTACCACCCACCGTCAGCGGCCAATCGTAATCCATCAAGAGCGGCAACGCAAAGCCGCTGATGGTGCCCGTCATGGCGCCGATCAGGGTAAACCAGCGAACATTGCTGGCGCCAAAATGACCTGCATGCTCGATCTCGTGGTAAGACGTGGGACTGAACACCTCGTGTCCCTGAAAGTCGGCACGATCACGGATCTTCTCCATGGCGTCGGTCAAATGGTCGAGATACTTGTATACGGCAAGGATGCCACCGGGTCTTTTTTTCATGGATCAACCCCCTTTGCTTTTCTTGGGACTTAAGGGTTTGGGCATAATCAATTTTAGTTCGGACATGGATATGATCGGGAAGAACTTGCAAAAGATCAGGAACCAGAAGAAGAACCACCCAAAACTACCAACCGTCAGCGCCATTTCCACCGGTGATGACTGATAGTGCCCCCAGGATCCAGGGATAAAGTCTTCGGCCAAAGAGGAAATGATGATGTTATAACGCTCGAACCACATACCAACGTTGATCAGCACCGCCACAACCATGGACACCGCCACGTTGTTACGCATGCGTTTGGACCACCAGATCAGCGGGAATACACAGTTACAGAAAACCATGGTCCAGAAGTAGAAGGCGTAGGGACCAGCGGCGCGTTTTTGGAAAATCGCCCATTCGTATTCGTTACCGCTGTACCAGGCGATAAAGAACTCGATACCGTAAGCATAAGCCACGATGGTGGAGGTCAAAAGGGTCAGTTTGATGCAGGCTTCAAGGTGTTGTGGTGTGATGAATGGTTCCAGGCGGAACATCTTCCGGATGGGAATCAAAAGTGTGTACACCATGGCACAACCGGACAAAATTGCACCGGCCACGAAGTAAGGAGGAAAGATGGTGGTGTGCCACCCTGGCTGAATCGACATGGCGAAGTCCCAGGATACCACCGAGTGAACGGACAGTACCAGCGGTGTTGCCAATGCAGCCAAAAAGCCATATCCCGCTTCGTAGTTATGCCATTGCCGCGCGGTTCCCCGCCATCCAAAGGACAGAATGCCGTAAACCAGACGACGAAACCCCTTCACCCGATCACGAATAGACGCCAGGTCCGGAACCAGACCCATGTACCAGAATAACAGCGAGATGGTTAGATAGGTGGTGATGGCAAAAACGTCCCACACCAGTGGTGAGCGAAAGTTTACCCATAGGTTGTTTGTATTGGGTAATGGCAAGAGCCAATAGGCTGCAAACCATACACGACCGGCGTGAATCAGGGGAAACAAAGCGGCCGTGATGACGGCAAAAACCGTCATAGCTTCCGCACTGCGGTTCACAGTATTCCGCCACTTGGCGCGGAACAGGAACAAAATCGCGGAAATCAGCGTTCCGGCGTGACCGATACCAACCCAGAATACGAAGTTGGTGATCAAGGTTCCCCAGTAAACCGGGCTGTTCAATCCCGTTACACCCATACCCACCGTGATCTCGTAGACCCAGGCGCTGACACCAAGGGCCACGCAGGCAATGGCGATCAACCACGCCACCCAGAAAAGGGGATGGGGTTTCTCGAGGGTGACGAGAATCCCATCATTCACATCGGAAATCGTCTTGGTCCATTTTACATCATCACTCATTCAATCGGCTCCGCTCGCATGGGAAATTAAATTCGCATTACGTATCGTTATCAATACCTTCAGTGTGGGTGCCCGCCATGCCCATCACCGCCCTCGGGAGCGGGCGCTGCCCCGTGGGGATTATGGGGATTCGCTCCCGCGTCCATCCCCTTGCTGCCGTCATGGGTCACCTTGGCGAGGTAACTGACGTTAGGCAGGGTTTTTATGCCGTAGTGACCGTGGGATGGATCACCACCCAACATGAGGTAAGCGCGGCTGTCGCGACGGGTTTGCGATACGCGGCTATTGGGATCATCCAGGTTACCAAACATAATGGCGTCTGCCGGACAAACCTGCTGGCAGGCGGTTCTAACATCACCATCCATGACGCGCGCTTTTGGATCACGATCCTTGGCCGCATGCTTCGCATCGCGAATTCTTTGGACACAGAAGGTGCATTTTTCCATGATACCCCGCGTCCGCACGGTCACATCCGGGTTTAAAGCCCTTGGGTTACGGTCCATCGGACGTTCGCCGATAACGTTCCATTTATGAGTCCACCAGTTGAAACGGCGGACCTTATAAGGACAGGCGTTGGCGCAATAACGGGTTCCGACACAACGGTTGTAGGTCTGGGCATTGATACCGTCAGCATCGTGAGTGGTGGCATAAACCGGGCACACCGCTTCACAGGGGGCATGGTTACAGTGCTGGCACATCACAGGCTGAATCGTGACGGATGGATTGTTGGTGTCCCCGTCAAAATAACGATCCAATCGGATCCAATGCATCTCACGTCCCATCAGGATCTGCTCACGCCCACCCTGGGGAATATTATTCTCGGAAGTACAGGCCACCATGCAGGCCGAGCAGCCGGTACACTTGGATAGATCCACCGACATCCCCCAGCGATATTCTCCTTTGGGATGCTCGGGGTAAAGATCCGGCACGGTGTCCAGGTCAACGGACTTGCGCATGCCTGCCGCTGCTTCTGTGAGAGCGACGGTCTTGACGATGTCTTTGCGATTGGCGATGTCATTATGCTTCTGCTGGGCAGCCAGGCGGTATTTTTTACCGGTGGCCACCAGTTTAATCACCTGCCCCGATGTCACGGGATCACCCGTAACGGAGTCCACCTGCTTGCCAAGAGCCACCAAGGGATTAGCTCCAACTCCGTCGGTCACACGGCTAACGCCGGTTGCATGTCCGTTTCCGCGAGGAACCGCAATGGCATTCGGATGCAATCCTGGCAGAGGATAAATGGATGCCTCGAAACTACCGCCCGGACCTTCGACCTTGACGAGATCGTTATAACGCAAGCCCATGGCAGCGGCGGTATTGGGATTGATGCCAACCCAGGTGTCCCAGGCGATGGTGGTCATACTATCACCGACTTCCTGCAGCACCGGACGATCCGCACCGCGGCCATCCAACAGGCGGTTATCGAGGTGAGCCACCAGACGCAACTCCTTACCACCAACATTCGATGGGGCTTTTATTTTGCTGCTGACATTGGCAAGGGAGCCAATGGTGCGAGAACCCAGTTTGCCCACAAAACCCCGGCGCAGTACCGCCTTGAAGAAGGTGTCAAAATCCACCTTGGTCTCGATCAGTTTATGGACCGCCTGCCAGCGCTCCATGACAAAATTGCGGTATTCGCTGTAACCCATGGGCTTACCGGCCTTGGCCGCCGTCCACAGGAGGATGTCTTCCGCCTGCTGGCTATTGGTAAATGGACGAATGGTGGGCTGACGCAACGACCAGAATCCGGCGACGGACTCCTCATCACCCCAGGATTCCAGATTGTGATGGGTATTCAGAATGAAGGAGGCAAATTCGTCGGTTTCATTCGGCATCGGCTGCATGGAGACCACGGTGGGGATCTTCTTCAGCACGTCTTTCATGCCAAAGCTATCAGGCAGGGTGAAGACTGGGTTGCTGCCGATGATGAACAGGGCCTCAATGTCCTTGGCTTCTTCCATAAATCGAGCCATGTCACCAGGATTGACGCCGGTATTCATCCAACCGCGATCGAGATGCAGGGTATTGCCATACGCACCGATCAGCACATTGGCCATAACACCAGCTAGCTGCAGCACCGTGGCACTTTCGGTGGTGGCTCCGCTTTCCGCAACCATCACCAACGAAGGTTCTGCCAGCAAGTCTTTCGCCAGTTTGTCAAATAACTCCTCATTGAGGTTCAAGCGGCTCTGGGCTTCCTGCATGGCGCTCGCCATGATTTCCAGAGCCTTTTTAACTTCGGCCACATCGCCCGTGCTGCCTTTGACATTGGGCTGATTCACCAACGCCTTTACCAGCAGCATCGTCACCGCCAACTCATCACCCACGCCAATCACATGACGCTGGGTCGCCTTGCTACCGGTGCTGGTCATGCGGCTTTCAAATTGCACAAACCGTCCCATGTGTCCCATACGGAAGGTGTGTCCGGACGACCAGCTTTTGGTTTCATAAACCGGCGAAACGCCGATATCCAGAAACTCGGCACCAACACCCACGATCAGGCTGGAGCGACGCAGGTCGGTGCGAGGGTAACCCTCAACGCCGAAGGCCACCTTGTGGGCGGCCGCCATGGCCCCCGCCAGAGCCAATGGCTCGTAAGTATAAAGAGAGGTTTCGCTGGAGCCCATGTTCTTGAGGAAACGACGGAAAAATTCATGGCGGTTCCCGGTGGAGGAGCCCGTCAAAATAGCTATTTTTTTGTCTTTGATACGATCCGCAAGATTGCTGTAAACCTCGTCCCAGCTCACATCGCCGATACGACCGGTCACAAAGCGGATCTGCGGGGTCATGCGGCGCTCCGGATGATAAAGGGCCTGCAGCGAGGCCTGACCATAGGTACACGTAGCCCCTTGACTGATGGGGTGCTCAGGATTTCCTTCGATTTTAACCGGACGACCTTCCCGGGTCTTCACAACAATACCGCAACCAGCCGGGCATTCACAGGTGGTGGCGTAATACACCGGCACACCGGGCAATTGATCCAGGGGTTGATTGACGTAGGGCACAACTTTTTCGGCGGGTCGACGCACACAGGCCGCAGAGGCCAGCATAGCGCCAGCACTGAACAGTCGCATGAAGTCACGACGATCCACCGCCAATTTGCGGCCATTGGATTCGGCGCCATTGACGTACTCTTCGTCAGCCCCCTCCGCCAACTCCGGCATGACTTCTTCGATATTTTTATAGTATGGACCTGGCACGATGGATTTCGCGGGAGCTTCAAAAGGCCCTTCCCGCACGATCACTTCCTTCTGATTATCGAGCCCCTGGAGATCCGCATCCAATTCCATTCCCAACTCTCCTGTATAATCGCTCATAGCGTTATGTCTCGTTCTCTGATTGGTGATGTTTAATAGTGACAGGTATTGCAGCTGGTGGGCGCGCCTTTCTGAACGTGACAGTCGATACACCAGCTCATCTGCAACGGCGCCACCTGCTCGGCCACATCCATGGTCTTCACATCGCCATGACACACCGCACAGTCCACTCCGGCCAAAACATGCCGTTTGTGAGTAAATCGGACGTGATCCGGGAGGTCGTGCACCTTGGTCCACTCGATCGGTTCATTTTTTTCGTATTTGTCAGCAATAAACTTGATGGGATCCCGATCTGGCACCACAACTTTGTGGCAGCCCATGCAGGTATTCACGGAGGGAACGCCCGCGGAAATCGAGCGACGCGCTGACGAGTGGCAGTATTCGCAAGGAATCTGCTTATCACCGGCGTGAAGTTTGTGATTGAATGGTAGCGGTTGTTCAGGCTTGTAGCCGACGTTGTCGACCGTATCACCGGGCGTATACATGCCGGTCCAGGGTTTTTTCCCCTTACAAGCGGCCGAAAAAGAAACCAAAACCAAGGCCAGTGCCATGAGTTTCACGAATCGTGAAACAAAGATGCTGAAACCGCTCAACGACTGCCTCCTTCGACAATAAACACATCGCTGCCTAAAGTCGCAAAACAACTTAGTCAATTACCCTCAGAATAGAGTGACATAGTTAACACAGATTTAACCTTTGTCCAACATTTTACTCATGCGTTTCTCACGTTTTTTGCGACGCGACTGAACTCTGTTACCGGTTGAAATTGCACTATATATAGGCGATATGCGCAAATAGTAATCAAGAGGACAGGACACCACTTCCCATGCCGGCAGAGCCATAAAAATTTGATCTTTCCATAAACAAATTTTAAAAACATTTTTCGCGGTCAGAAGCCGTGACGCACCAGACAACGATGGCTACCCCACTCTCCGTTTTGTGACGTAAGAAAATCTGCCCGCACTCCCCAATATGCTATAAAATCGTCGCAGCTCCCGAGGGCGATCCTGGCGGTCACATGGAAAACAGGTATGACATGGATGCAAACTTTCACATTCAAAGCCCCCACCAACCGGCCGGCGACCAACCGCGGGCGATCGAGCAGGTCCTGGCATCCATTCAATCGGGCAGCAAACACCAGGTCCTGATGGGGGTCACGGGATCCGGTAAAACATTTACCATGGCCAATGTCATCACCCACCTGGGCCTACCCACGCTGGTCATGGCCCCCAACAAGACCCTGGCAGCGCAACTTTTTACAGAATTCAGAGAACTGTTTCCGGATCACGCGGTCGGATTTTTTATCAGCTACTATGACTACTACCAGCCTGAAGCTTACATCCCTTCGTCCGATACCTATATTGCCAAAGACTCCGCCATCAACGACGACATCGACAAGATGCGGCATGCCGCCACTCAAGCACTCTTCGAACGCAAGGACGTCATCATTGTGGCCTCCGTCAGCTGCATCTATGGCCTTGGTTCTCCCGAGAGTTATGCCAACATGATGGTCAAGATTCAGGCAGGCCAGGAAATCAGCCGCAACAAATTCATCCGGGATCTGGTGGATATCCAGTATTCCCGCAGCGACAGCTCCCTCAATCGTGGCACCTTTCGGGTGCGGGGGGATTCCATCGATATTCTGCCATCCCATCAGAAGGACCAGGCGATTCGGGTCGAGTTTTTTGGGGACGAAATCGAGTCCATCGCGGTCATCGATGCCATC
>JAKQGS010000231.1 GCA_029556045.1 Pseudomonadota bacterium
CAAATTTGGTCTGAGGGACGCACAGGCCGCTGGTCAACCGGACCTGGCGGACAGTTTTGGCGAAATTTATCATGCAGCGGAAGGCCTGATGCAGCTTCTGAACGATCTCCTGGATCTGTCAAAACTGCAATCGGGACGCATGACTTATGATCGCCAACCCTTTGAGTTAGCATCGGTTATCCGCGGCGTCTGCAGCGAGTTTGAAAAGATGGCGGAGGCCAAAGGACTTATTTTTGTGCTGGATGGGGTAGGGGGTAAGGTATACGGAGACAGCCTGCGCACCCGCCAGGTCCTGAGAAACCTGGTCAGTAATGCCATCAAATATTCCGACCAAAACACCACCATCAAAATCACCGTGGTGCCCTTTCGGGATGAGACGGCCTCCTGGCTTAAAACCACGATTTCCAACCAGGGACCGCTGGTTCCAGACGATGAATTGGAATCCATATTTGAAAAATTCCGGCAAAGCTCCATCACCAAGTCCGGCGCAGGGGGCACCGGCCTGGGGCTTTCCATCTGCCGACAGATCATTGAAGACCATGGTGGCACCATCAGCGCCACAGCAGACCACTCTGAGGGTCGCATGCTCTTCACCTTTAACCTGCTCCGCTATAGCGGTGTGGGCGAGACTCCTATTTCAAACCATTAGGCATTTCCAAAACTAGCAAAACCTCTTAAAATCATAGGGAAACCCATGAATGAGGTCGTCGTGAAAAAAATCGGCATCTATTACCGTGTATCGACGGACAAACAAGACTTTGATATGCAGCGGGATACCATAGAAAAGTGGTTGCAGGGACTACCTCTGGAACGCCAACCCAAGGAAGTTCTGAGTTTCAAGGATCACGGGATCTCCGGTAAGACCACCCAACGGCCGGGCTATCAGGATTTACTAAAGGCAGCCTATACCGGGCAGATCGACACCATCGTGGTCTACCGCCTGGATCGTTTGAGCCGTCATGCCACCACCGCCATCAAAACCCTGTTAAGCCTGGACGAGGCCGGGGTCGCATTTATTTCCGTAACGCAACCGGTATTGAACCTCGGACACGAAAACCCCTTCCGACGCACCATGCTGGCGGCCTTTGCCGAAATCGCTGAAATTGAGCGGGAAACCATTGTGGCACGGGTGCGTTCCGGACTGGATGCCGCCCGCAGAAGGGGAGTCAAGCTGGGGGCTCCCGCCAAAGTCAGCCGGGACAAGCAGATGGAAGCCCGACGGCTGAAGGACGAGGGAATGAGTTATAAGGCGATCGCCACCCAAATGGGGCTCAGCGTCGGAGCGGTACATAAACTGGTGGTGGGCGCGGATTTAACGACGGCCTGATATCAAAAGAATGATACCGTCGTATCAGTCTCCCGATTGGGTAAACCAGGGATATGGCGACGGATAACATCCCGCTCTTCCGCCATGGTGGTATTTGTCATTAATGCTTTACCAAAATCCACCATGTCCGATTCCTGACAATGCCCCTGTTGCAGAAAGCGAGAACGCGTGGTCATCCAGGTATCCATCATTTTGCCGAGATTTTCGAGATTCTGCCGCAGACGATCCTGAAATTGCAACGACTCAATAATGGGATTGATCACACCCTGGATCTCCTGATTCTCCTGTGACAGCACATGGAGGCTTTTGAGTAATGCCCCTAGATTCATAGCGGGATTGCCCTGCATCAACGAATTCAACGACGCTTGCATTGCTTTGACCGCCTGCAGGCTCTCCTGAGAAAGGCTGGACACCCGTTTGCTTTCCGCCAGAATCATGTCTAGCATGTCGGAAATGACGCGGGTTGATTTTTCCGACTCCTGGGCACACCACTGCATGGAATCCTGCGAAAATTGGATGAAATCCGTAAGAAACTGTTCTGTAGCAGCCGTCATCTTGAACTCCATGTAGTGAATGGGGAGTCGATATAATTCTAGAAAAAGAGAATGTCTTCTGGTGCACCCCCGGCAGGAGGCTCTTCCTTTAAGACGATTCGATAGAAGCTGGCTGTCTCTTCCAATGAGGTTGTGGAGACTGCCATTGCTTCCCCCACTGTGCGCCAATCCTCCGGATTGGGTGCTGCAAGGTTCGCCAAAACCTTCTGAAATCCGCCGAGAATGTGATCCAGTCTTTGGGTCATGGCGTCTTCAAATTGCATGGTGCTGAGAGCAGGCAGCACCTTGGCTTTGATGCCCTCATTCAGCGTGATAAGTCCTTCCAGCTGCTTTTGCAGGCCTGCCAATCCCAGTCGTTCCCGCTTGGCTGCATCATCTTCAACAGTGCTGCTGATGATGTTGTCAGTACTTTCACCCGCTGCGACTTTCGATTGAATCGCGTCGAAGAGATCGTCAACATTACGGTTGATCTCCTCTTTTTTACGCTCCATGCTGTTGCGGCTGACGTAAAGCCCATGAAATTGTTGTAAAGCGTCATAAGCACTTCGGTTCATGTATTCGGAGGCAAGTTTCATGACCCTCTCGGTATTACAACCGGTGGAATCAATCATGACTTGTCGTAGGTCCTGAAAAATCGACGCAAATGTTGTATCGAAGGCTTGAATATCCTGTTGCAGGGCAGTGGAAACAGGAGACAATTTGGGAGCAGCCATCAATGGAACCTTTCCGATAGTGTTGGAATATGTGGGAGTCTGTCCAGATCCTGTGAAACAGATCCTTCACTGCATTTGTTATGACAATCACCGGCTAGCGCTAGCTGGCTTTTGAAACCTTGCCGGATACACCCAATTTGTTTGTAAGCAACAGATGTCGTTCGATATCTTTCAGAATAGCCTGCCAAACCTTGAGGTCATCTTTTTGAAACTCGAGAAACTGGATGCCAAACGACACCACCGGCGACTGCCCGCAATCCCGGGTTAAAGTATTGCGCCGGATGACTTTGCCCAGACAACTCAGGGGCTCGTGCAACCAAACCCCATTGGGAATGAGTTCCAGTTCCAGCAAAGTATTGATATTGAAGGGGGCGGTGATTTCATCATCCATAGCCATCAAAATGCCCGACGTGGATACATTCACGGTTTGAAACCGATAGCGGTTTGTGGACCCAAAAGTCTTGGCAATCACCGGAATGGGGGGATCGGTGTCAAAGCGGGCATGCTGCAGATTTTTCGTTAAGGTCAATGCCGCAACTTTTTCGTTATTGGCAACATCAAGAATAAACTGCTCGACGTCAGCTTCCATATCGAGAGCCACCAGACGATAACGCAGTCCACCATTTTCCGCTGTCGGGATTTGTGCCGAAACCCGGAAAGGTACCTCTCCCAGGGAGGATTTCAAAACCAGATCACTACCGATATCCAAAGGCTTGGACGTGATGATGCCCAAACCAAAACGGGAGATTTCAAACGGCTGATAACTGATCTCTTCCTTGCTTTTTTTCAGCATCAGGGCACCCAGACCAAAATTATTGAGTTCAATTAGGACCATTGGGATTCATTATGCCTTTATGGTATCGGAATCCAACCACATGGAAAACGCCACCCACATGAAGGTGTGGATCGGCGAATCATCGATATGACAACCAATGTCATAATGATGCCACATTCCTACCGACACCGCATTGGGGCACGTTGGAAATTTGATTTGGATTTAGCTGGTAAAATCGAGGGTTATGGTCGTTATCGACGAATTTCCTGATCCATCTGCGCCCGCAAAGCGGAGGTCCACTCCCCCTGCGGCGACTCCCGCTCCAATCTCTCGAGAATACTGTGGGCCTCATCACTACGCCCCTGCCGCTGCTTAATCAGAGCCATGTTCATCATCGCCTGGTAGCGTTCATCCTGAATGGACGGATCGCTGGCGGCTTCCGGGCTTAGATTCTCGGAACGGGCCAATGCTTCCGCGTAACTTTTCAAGGCTTCGTCATCTCGCCCGAGATTGGCGTTCATGTCAGCGCGATCCATGGTGTAACGAAAGGCTTTATCAGACGGTACCCGGCCAATGAGTCGGTCCATGGCGTCATTGGCTTCATCGACGCGATCGGATTCATACAAGGCCCGCGCCACGCCAAACTGTGCATTGGTGCTTTCAGGATGCTGATCCGCAAAACTTTTGAGATAGGCCAATCCCTCATCATTTTTGCCAAGCTCACCATAGGTGGTCACCAGCTCGTGCATGGCTTCTTCGTTGTCGGGATTGAGCTGTAAAACCTGTTCCAGGTAAGGGATAGCCGCCTGGCTATCCTGTTTGTCGATGATCTGGATCACCGCCAATTCGATGAGAGCATGTTCATTGCGCGGGTCGTTTTTCAATATATCCTTGAGGATGGCTTCCGCCTTCTCCCACTCGCCCGAATCCACATGCGTCATAGCTTCACTGATGCGTACATTGGCTTCCTTCATATCATCCGATGCACCAGCTGGGCTGTTTTGGCCCCCCTGCCCCTTCGATTCTGCGTTCGTGCGATTCGCAGCCTCACCGGAAACACCACGCCCGCTGCGTTGCCGCAATGACTTGGTGGAGGTTGATGTCAGTAGTTTTTGTTCGGATTCGACGCCTGGTTTTTCGTAACGAATAGAGCCATCGCGGGGAATCATTATAAACAGAGCAATCAAAATCACCGCCACCATCAAACCAAGTGACGTCAAAAATTCGTATGGTACCTTATTGCGTTGCAGGCGTAGGGCTTGTTTGGAAACCTGGCTTTTTTTGCTCATTGCGGTGTTCCCTAGAGGGTCAAGTTGACCAAAAAATTGGTACGACTAATTATAGAATATCCCAAAAAAAATCAAGCATTATTAATATGTGTTAAAATACATAAAATAAAACTAGGTTTTAATGATTTTATACCGTGGCAAACGGCTTTCCACCAGCAACAACAAGAGGGCTAGCAGGCTAAACCAATGATATTGTTCATACCATTTTTGCTCACGCGTGGTTTTAAAGTCACCCTCCCGCCCTTCCTTCAGGATATGCTGTCGATAGATCTGCTCCAGACCAGGGGCTCCCACCTGGACCTCCCAAAACCGCCCCCCCGTGGCGTTGGCAATAGCCTGAAGACTTTCCGTGCTTAAGCGGCTTTGCACCACATGGCCAGAGGCATCCTTCACAAAGCCCCCTTGGACCTCCGGAATGGGGGCTCCAGCGCGGCTGCCGATGCCTATGGTATGTATTTGAATACCCGCCTGCCGAGCCTCCTCCACGGCCTCTTCGTAGGGGCTCTTCTGATCCTCCCCATCGCTGATCACCAGCAGGATTTTGCCGGCGGTATGACCGGGGCTGCCTTCTTTTAAAGCCTTCACCCCCAATTCAATCGCCGCTCCCAGTGAGGTCCCTTGCACGGGGATCAAATCATCATCGAGGTGGTCCAGAAAGAGCTGCATCATACTGTAATCAACCGTCAGGGGACACTGCACAAAAGCAAGTCCAGCAAAAGCGATCAAGCCAATACGATCGCCACGCAAAACCCGCAGCAGATCCACCATCTCCCGTTTGGCCCGCAGGAGGCGACTGGGGGAAACATCCTGGGCTCTCATGCTGCGGGACACATCCAGTGCCACCATGATATCGATGCCCTTATGGGTGACCTCCCGCCATTCAAATCCCCAGCGTGGCCGCACCATGGCAATAATCAGGGACGTAAACGCCAACAAGATCAGAAGATCCTTAAGCCATCGTCGACCGGTTATTTCCTCCGGCAGTAACCGCTTGAGAGTGGTGACTTCGGCAAATAACGCCAGTCTCCTTTGACGGCGACGTTCCCGCCATACCAGCAGCAACAGGCCCAACGGCACCAATGCCAACAGGTTCCATAAGTCGGTACGTGCAAAATTCATCAATAATTTCCTTCCCGCCGCATTCGCACTCCATCGGATCCTATCAACATGCCTGATATCATGGTATCCGCTGCCACCGGCTGCAGGACCATAACAACTCCATCATCATCACCAATAAAGCTGCGGCCGCAAACCAGAGCATCATATCGTCATAATCATGGTATTTTTTGCTCTCCACTTTGGTTTTTTCCAAACGATCAATCTCGTCGTAAATCCGTCGCAGCGTATCGGTGTCGGATGCCAGAAAGGCGGTCCCACCAGTTTCCTGAGCGATGTTTCGCAGAAGTGTTTCGTCCATTTCCACCTTCTGATACTGAATGGTCTCCCCAAAAATGCTCTGCACCGGAAACGGTACCGGCTCATTTTGACCGACACCAATCGTATAAACTTTAATACCAACAGCTTGAGCCGCCCGCGCCGCCTGCATGGGGTCGATCTGACCGCCCGTATTAGCGCCGTCCGTCAGAAGGACGACAACCTTGCTTTTGGCCTGCAGATCCGCCAGACGTTTGGTAGCGGTCGCCAGGGCATCACCGATAGCGGTGGCCTTGCCCGCCATACCGATTTGAATTTGTCCTAAAAACTTGCCGAGCAGATCATGATCGAGCGTCAAAGGAGCCTGGGTAAAAGCCTGAGAGCCAAAAACAACCAGGCCAATGCGGTCATGGACACGTTTTGGCACAAATTCGCCCACAACCTTTTTGATAACCGTTAGACGATCCCGCCTCTCGCCATCCCACTCAAAGTCCAACGCTGCCATGCTGCCCGAGGTATCGATCACCAGTATAATGTCGAGGCCCTCCTGGATTTCCGTCGATTCCCCTCGTTTTTTTTGGGGCATGGCAGTCACGATTGTCAGAAAGACTATCGCCAGAAATCTCAGATGAACCGGCACTCGCCATCCTCGAAAACGGATAAGCGATACCTGCTGGTTATGGTGAGTGTTGCTCCGCAAATTTTCGCTACGACAGGGAAGACGATAAAGGATCCAATAGGCAAATGGGAGCAGCAGAAA
>JAKQGS010000238.1 GCA_029556045.1 Pseudomonadota bacterium
AACCATCAATGGCACCAATCCCTGCCGATAGTCTTCCAACACAGCTAGGATCTGCTTTTTCTCCAGGGGGGCCAGCATTTTTTTAAAGTACCCCACCAGATGCATCAGGGCATTAACCATACGAGCCGGACTGCTGGACAAACGCAGAGCCTCGTGCATCTCCCTCTCGTAAGCCCGGAAAACCGCCGCAATGCCGACCTGCTCATGATTGGCGACGATGCGCCCCAGACGGCGATAGGCTTCCGGTGCGTGCGACATCAGAAGATATTTATGCGCTGCATGAAACTGCTGGATATCCCGCATCCGCTGCGGAAGCTGGCGAAAACGAGCCCGCGCATAAACCCGCGTCATGAAATGCTCCCGCTGGGCAGCGTCGTAGAGCCGGCCGTCTTCTATGATGGGGACGGTGGGAAAACGCTCTTGAACAGCTAACGCAAAAAAACCGATGCCATCGGCCGCAGCGCCACCCTCGTCTCCGCGGTACACTTTCACCCGCGCCAGACCACAGGCGGGAGATCCTTTTTTCAAAACGATGCCATCGAGATCACCCAGGGAATTCAGAACCGTGGCCGTGGTGTGGCGTGCGGATTCCGTGAGGTCGCGTCCGCTGCGGGAGGTTTTGACCTGAATCGCGCCATCGTTCTGCTGCACCAACCGAATCGGCTCCCGCGGTACCCCCAGCCCCATGGACGATTCCGGGCAAAACGGAACCATGTCCGCGTGACCAGCCAGATGCTCGTACACCCAGGGATGGGGCGAAGCATCCCCACTGTAACGAACCGCATGTCCCACGATGCAGGCACTGACGCCGATGCGAGGTTTTAAGGAGTTTTCCGTCTTCATGTTTGACCCTCCACTGTTCTTAATGACCTTTATCTCACTTCTGTCTAACTATTGTCAAACTTATAGCGGTGTTTATTAGACATTACTTAAATATAAATTGTATAGATCCATATTCATTGGATTATTTAGACTTTTGGGGATGGCTGGGGCAGTTGGAATCGAGGGGCTTTCAAGAAACTCCCCTCAATGGAGCGCAGAGAATTCTCCCGGTGTCGGGCACCAGGAGAACAGAGAGCGGGTCATTTCGGTGCGATTATTCGCCGTAGCCTTGCAGGGTCACAACCACTTCATTCGCTTCGCTATCCACAATCACCAGAACACCAGCATCCAAACTAAAATCGCCGGTCAACGAGGCAGAGTAAATGGTCAGCGCCTGATTTTTATCCGCAAGCAGGGCTTGCAGCAGGGTCGTGGTCAGGGTATCGATTTCTTCGTCACGGTTGGGCAGAGACATATCGGAAGACAGCAGATTGACAACAGCCCCTTCAATCTGATTGGGATTGGAACGGTCGATCAGTTCAACGTCAGAAACTTCCACGCGGACATCTCCCTCCCAAATGCGATTAACCGCTCGTTCCACCACCTGTTCCATGGTTTCATTGGGCTTCAGATTATAGAGTTTGTAACTCTGATAACCTCCATCAATGGTGCCGCCGATATCATTCGCAATGCGTGACAATGCGGGAGCGACGGTTTGCAGCAGTGGGGACTGCACGGTTTTGGTTTTCCTCAGGGTGAAACCCCAGGCAGTTTGAGACAGGGTAAGGGCTGCTATGGCAACCAAAGCTAACTTTTTCAAGGTGATTCTCCTTCTGAGTTAAAAGCAGCCGTTTATATTTAATACTTAGATGTTTAGTCAATCATTTTTATTATACCTAACTGTTTATTAATAATATAAATGGGTCTGGCCTTGCAAAGCCAATGGCCTTTCCTCCAGGCGGAGAAACAGGGGTTGCTGCGTTTGAAGGGGCTTAGGTGGCTAACTTAGCCGGGAAAAGATCCCAGGTCCCCCCGAATGGACCAGAACCGGGACCTCGTGCGCCTGCAGCTCTTTTTCCAGGTCTCGGAATACCATCCACATTTTTGCGCCGTAGATGGGGTCCCACAGGATCCCGGTCTGACGGGCGCCATCGGTGACAGCGCGCCGAACCGCCTGATTGACGGAACCAAACGATCGGGCCGTGGGTGGCTGATGCAGACGATAGTGGGGCAGACACGCGGCCAAAATATGTTCTTCCATCTGAAGTTGCGCGGCCAGGTATTTCTGCCAATGCTGCAATTGCCGCTGAAAGTCTTGCGGCGTGCCGGCCATTAAAACGATCTCGAAACGTGCTTCAACACACCCCAATATTCCCCAGGCCAACAGTGTAGCCTGAGCGGTGAATCCGGTGCCAGCATCCAAGAAT
>JAKQGS010000245.1 GCA_029556045.1 Pseudomonadota bacterium
GCGTTTTATTACGGCAAAGGATATTCCTATCTCTCGCAGGACCCGGCAGCTTGCGCCAACTGCCATATCATGCGACCCCAGTTTGACAGCTGGCAAAAATCATCCCACCATGCGGTGGCAGTATGCAATGACTGCCACACCCCGGAAGGAGCCATCGCCAAATATGCCACCAAAGCGGAAAACGGCTTTTGGCATTCATGGGCGTTTACCACCCAGAACTTTCGTGAACCGATTCAAATCAAAACCAGCAACAAGGTGATTGCGCAAAATGCCTGCCTCAAGTGCCACAGTGGCATGTTTGCGGATGTCACTCACCCCGCAGGCCCCCATTCCCAGATTAATCAAGGGGATGATATGACCTGCACCCATTGTCACAAAAACATCGGACACTAATGCCACGAGGAGAACAGGAATGGCGTTGACGAAATACGGTCGGGAAAAACAAAAACGCTCCAGACTTTACGTTTTAGTGGCGCTGCTGTCCGCCGGCGCTGCCGCCGCAACAGCCGCATTGCTGGTCAATATCATGGAGCGCAAGGAGGAGGGTAAACAGACCTTCTTTAAGGTGGTGGATCTGAATGACGACACCGAAGACCCGGCGCTGTGGGGTAAAAATTTCCCCCACCAGTACAATAGCTATTTGAAAACTGTCGATCAGGAGAGAACCCGCTTTGGTGGCAGCGAGGCCATTGCCCGCACCCCCAACAAGGCCGACCCCCGGAGTGTAATATCCCAGTCCAAACTCGAGGAGGATCCCCGCCTCGTCGCCATGTGGTCAGGATATGCCTTCTCCAAGGACTTTCGTGAAGAGCGGGGCCACGCCTTTATGCTCATCGACCAGATTCATACGGAACGCCAGCAGGTGGTCCAACAGCCTGGTACCTGTATCAATTGTCACGCCTCCACCTATGTGGCCATGAAAAAGCTCGGGGATGGTGATATCATGAAGGGCTTTGACGTCTTGAATAAGCTGCCCTATCAGGAAGCCCGCCAGCACGTGAACCATCCGGTGACCTGCATCGACTGCCACAATCCCGACAATATGCAGCTCCGGGTCACACGTCCGGCCTTCATCGATGGGATCAAGGCCTATATGGCATCGAAGGGCACCGCAAACTACGACGTCAATACGCAGGCCACCCATCAGGAGATGCGCTCCTACGTCTGCGGCCAATGCCATGTGGAGTATTACTTCAAAGGCGCGGAAAAGCGTCTCGTATATCCCTGGAGCAAAGGCATCAAGGGGGATGAGATCCTTGCCTATTATGAGGAAAACGGCCACAAGGATTGGCAGCATGCGGATACTGCCGCCCCAGCCCTCAAGGCCCAGCACCCTGAGTTTGAGATGTGGAGCCAAGGCATCCATGCCCGCTCGGGGGTCGCCTGTGCGGATTGCCACATGCCATACCAACGGACGGGAGCTGTTAAAATCACCGATCACCACGTGCGCAGTCCGGTGCTGAATATCAACAACGCCTGCCAGACCTGCCACAAAGCTTCAGAAAGCGAGTTAAAGGCGCGCGTGGAGACCATTCAGGCCAATACCTGGCAGCTGCGGAATGTCGCCATGGACGCCCTGATGGATCTGATCAAGGATCTCAAGGCTGCCCAGGGTGAAGGGTCCACCGTCGACCCCAAAAAGGTGGCGGCCGCCCAAACTCTACAGCGGAAAGCGCAGTTTCTGTTTGACTTCGTGGAGGCGGAAAACTCCACCGGCTTTCACGCACCCCAGGAGGCCGCCCGCATCCTCGGTAACTCCATCGACTATTCCCGCAAGGGTCAAAGCGCCCTCCGCTGAAATCCGTCGCATCTTCGTTGGAAGACAGTTATGATAGCCCCGCTCCCTGAAAAGGGCGGGCTATCACGTTGGGAGGGCGGCAGACGGTGAAACTTTGGGGTGGTATAGTCCTATTGATCACGACACCGTTTTTTTCCGCCCATGGGGCTGATCTGAATTGGTCCACCGCCGTCCAAATGACCCAACAAAACAATCCTGAACTTAAACAAACCCATTCCAGCGTTGATGCCGCCAAAGCTCAAACCACCGTGGCCCGCTCGGGATTTTTGCCCACCGTCACCGCAGCGGCAACCGGCGCTCTCAATGGGGATATCGGTGATAACCAAACCCAGGTCGGTGGGGCAGGTGGTCGCGGCGATCCCACCAAGGACTATAAGCTTAGCCTCACAGTGAAACAAAGCCTGTTCAATGGCAATCGTGATCAGAATGACCTCAAACGGAGTGAATCTCTGGTGGAAGCGGCCCAGTCGGACGTCGATGCCATCCGCAACGATCTTTACCGGGATTTACGCCAAGCTTTTGACCAAGCCCTTTACTACCAGGAACTGGTGCAATTAAATCGAAGGGCAATGGAGCGGCGGCGTCAAAACGTCAGGATCGTTAAACTTCGCTACGGCGGGGGCCATGAGCATAAGGGCTCGCTGATGAAAAGCGAGGCTGCCGCCAACCAAGCGGAAACCGAATTAATCCAGGCCCAACGGAACCTTCAGGTTGCTCTCACCAAAATGTCGCAGATTATCGGCAGTCCGGTTGCCCCGGATTCCCGCCTGATCGGACAGTTGCGGGAGCCTGTCTCGCAGAAGGAGCCGGATTATAAGGCCATGGTGGAAAAAGCCCCCACCCGCCGCAAAATCGAGGCCCAGTTGCGGGCGGCTGAATCACGGGTGGCCATAGAGCGCAGCAGCATGCGCCCTGATTTGTCCGCTCATGGCAGCATCACCCGCGATGGCGGCATCGATGCCCCCAACACCGACCGCTATGCGGTGGGATTAACCCTGACGGTGCCTCTCTATGATGGCAGTCGCACCACCGGCAGTGTACGGGCAGCCGTGGCGGAGATGGCGCAAACTCAATATGCTCGCGAAAACACCGACTGGCTCCTGCTGGTGACCTACCAAAATGCCTTTGCGACTTTGGCGGATGCGCGAGAGCGTGTGGGCGTGCAGACCCGCTTTGTGGCAGCCTCGCAAACGCAGGCGGAAATCACCCGCAGCCGCTACACCCTGGGTCTAGTGACATTCCAGGAATGGGACAGCATCGAGAACGAACTGATCACCAATGAAAAAGCCCTTTTATCCAGCCGCAAAGATGCAGCCCTGGCGCTGGCGGGCTGGGAACATGCCCAAGGGGTAAAACTGGAGGATTCCATCCGATGAAGCGGATCCGCACCAAACATGTGGTCTGGGCACTGGTCATCCTGTCTTTGGCCGGATTAGGTCTGTGGTACCAGCTCAGGAAAAACGCCCAGTCGCAAGTCCAATACGAGCGCCGCTCGGTCAGCCGGGGGGATCTGCGCATCACCATCATCGCCACCGGCAAGGTGGAACCGGAAAGCCGCTTGGAGATCAAACCCCCGATTGCAGGCCGGATCGAAGAAATCAAATTTGACGAGGGTGCCACGGTCAACAAAGGTCAGATCATCGCCTACATGAGCTCCACCGACCGCGCCGCGTTATTGGATTTGGCCCGCTCCAAAGGCAGTCAGGAAGAGGCCGCCCTGACGGATATCTATCGCCCCACACCGCTGATCGCCCCCATCAGCGGCACCATTATTGCCAAGAATGTGGAACCGGGACAGATGATCACGGCGCAGGAGGTGGCCTTTGTGCTGTCGGATCGTCCCATCGTGGCAGCCCAGGTGGATGAAACCGATCTCGCCCGTATATCGATCGGCCAGATGGTAGAGGTCACCCTGGACGCTTTTCCCGATGATCCGTTTACCGGCGAAGTTTTCCAAATCGCCTTTGAATCAAAGACCGTCAACAACGTCACCATCTATGACGTTAAAATACGCCCCAAAGAACCTTTGACCATCCTCCGCAGCGGCATGACCGCCAACGTGAACTTTCGGGCGGACGAAAAGAAAAATGTCCTGCTGGTTCCCGTCGCATTGACCCAACAGGAGGGTGGCACCACGAATGTTTTGGTCCCAGATCCGAGCAAAGGAAAAAAAGCTGATCGTGAGCCCATAAAGCAGACCATCAAGGTGGGACTTTCGGATGGCAAAATGGTCGAGGTACTGGAGGGATTGGCCGAAGGTGACATCGTGCTGGAGGCTATCAATAATAACAATGGCGCCACGGGGTCTGGCTCCCGCAATCCCATGAATCCCTTTGGGGGACAACGTCCCCGTCAACGTTAGAAGGCGCACCCTCGCATGATCGAACTGCAGGACATCGAAAAAACTTACCGCATGGGCAGCAACGAACTGAAGGCTCTGCAGGGGGTGTCGCTGCGTATCGAGGCGGGGGAATTTGTGGCCATCATGGGCCCGTCGGGCTCCGGCAAGTCGACTCTCATGAATGTGTTGGGGTTGCTGGACATTCCAGATGCGGGTTCCTACCGCCTGATGGATCAGGAAGTGTCGTCCCTGGATGAAGAAGAACTGGCCCGGGTGCGCAATCGCAAACTTGGTTTTGTTTTTCAGCAGTTCAATCTTTTACCCCGCACATCGGCGGAAGAAAACGTCGGGTTGCCCCTCATCTACCGCATCGGCCGTTACGACAGCGACAGAGCCCAAAGCATTTTAGCCAAGGTAGGCCTTCAGGACCGCATGCACCACATGCCCAACGAACTTTCTGGCGGCCAACAGCAGCGGGTGGCCATTGCGCGGGCGTTAATCAACGGCCCTGAATTGATCCTGGCGGACGAGCCCACAGGGAACCTGGATTCCGCCAGCGAAAGAGAAATCATGCGGTTGCTCACGGAGTTGAACAACCGGGGCATCACCATCATTATTGTCACCCATGAGCCGGAAATCATGCGTTATACGAAGCGGGTGATCCGCATGCGGGATGGAAAAATCCAGTCGGATGGACCTAATCCCGACTACACCCCCATCGATGGTGTTGCTCCGGTGAATGGCCCCCTGCTGGGTGAGTTGGAATCCCAGAAGAAGTGGCGCTGGTATTTTGAATTCATGGCCCACTCCCGCCAGGCTTTGCGAGCCATTCTGGCCAATAAGGTCCGTTCCGTCCTGTCGATGCTCGGGATATTAATCGGAGTCGGCGCGGTGATTGCCATGCTGGCTCTGGGAGCTGGAGCCCAAAAGTCGATTGAATCATCCCTCTCGTCACTGGGCACCAATCTCCTGGTTCTACGACCCGGCTCCACTCAGCAGCACGGGGTGCAGGTGCAGGCTGGCACCGTGACGCGCTTTACGCTGGAGGATGCCACAGCCATCCAGTCCATGGTTCCAGGCGTGGACGGAGTGAATCCATCGGTCACTGGGCGGGGACAGGTGGTTGCCGGCAATAAGAACTGGAACACCCTGATCATCGGCGCCTCGGACGCCTATCCTCGTTTGCGGGCCGCCGAACCGAAGATCGGACGATTTTTCACGGCGGAAGAGGACCGTTCCCGTGCTCGCGTGGTGGTGATTGGCAAAACCATCGCCCGGGAATTATTTGGCAGCACCAACCCCATCGGCGAATCCCTCAAGATCAATCGGGTGACGTTTCAAGTCATCGGCATACTCCCGGAAAAAGGCGGCAACGCTTTTATGGACCAGGATGACGTGGTGGTGATTCCGGTGACAACCGCCATGAAACGGCTTTTGGGTAAAGAGTACGTGGACTCCATCGATATTAAGGTAGCGGACGCCGACAAGATGAGTGATGTGAGCGATCGCACCAAGTCCCTAATGGTCGCACGCCACCGCCTCCGGGCTGAGCAGGAACAGTCGTTTCAAATTCGCAATATGGCGGACATTCAGCAGGCTATGACCTCCACAAGCCGCATCATGTCGTTGCTGCTGGCATCGATTGCTTCCATCTCGCTGCTGGTGGGCGGGATTGGCATCATGAACATCATGCTGGTATCTGTGACCGAACGCACCCGTGAAATTGGTTTGCGTAAAGCACTGGGGGCCACACGGAGCAATATCATGGCGCAATTCCTGGTGGAGTCCAGCATCATCAGCCTCATGGGAGGACTGCTTGGGGTTGCCTTGGGCTACGCCATCTCCGAGGGGATCGCCATATTTTTAGACTGGACGGTGATTGTTTCACTGCAGTCGGTTTCCATGGCTGCATTTTTTTCCATCTCCATTGGCATCATCTTTGGCCTTTGGCCAGCAAGGGCGGCCTCCCGTCTCCATCCCATCGAGGCGCTGCGGCATGAGTAGTATTGTTTTCCATTTTAGAGAACCGTACTTCGCCCTTGAAATCCTCCAGAGTCCATAAAGTAATATTTCAACAGAGATATTTTATGCTTGTTATCTTCGATTTAGACGGAACGTTGTTTGAAACTCATCGCGTTACAGGCGAGGGCGTTCACATGGCCTGCCAGCAACTTAATATTGATACCCCTTCTATAGAGGATATTAAAAAGCTGATGGGATATCCTGCCCATCAGTTCTACTCGATGCTTTTTCCTCATCTCGACGCCGGTACGGTTGCAACCCTCCGGAAACTGGCCGGCGCTGCAGAATTTTCCAGTATCGCAACCCGTGGCGCTCTTTATGAAGGAACAAAAGATATGTTAACGAGAGTTTCGTCTCGGCACAAATTAGCCATTTGTAGCAACGGTGATGCCGAATATATCAAAGAAGTTCTGTCGTCTCAGGGCATTAACAATAATTTTTCCATTATTTCTCCTTTTGAGGAAAATAAACCTAAAAGAATCCGACTCAAATCAATTCTCGATGAGTTTCCAAATGAAAGCGGTGTGATGGTTGGTGATCGCAGCGAGGATTTTGAAGCAGCTCAATTTAATTCGATACCCTCCGTGGGTGTCAGTTACGGATATGGCAGCAGGCAAGAGTTAAAATCTGCCACTTATACAATCAACAGGCCGGATGATCTGATAGGGATTCTTGATTCTTTAAAAAAATGGGGTCTTCCGCCAAATCTGAGGATAGCATCACCTTGGAATAAGCCAAAATAGCCAGGATAAACCCCCTAAATCGGGAGCCATGAGCAGTTTAGTCCAGTCGCAAAATCCCGACCTGACTTTCATCCCCCGTGGTTCAATCGGGATTTATTCCAGCCCATCGTTTGCGGGTCATCCATTCAACCCCAAATACCTGATCCGCCATGGATTGATTGTGATAACGACATAACAGCCGCAGATTATCCGCGTCATGGCCACCGCCCCGGGCCACCGGCGTCTTATGATCAATTTCCAGCATCCGCCTTTCAGGGCAACGCTCACCAAATTGCGACACATAACAGCATTGCCCTCCATCCCGCAGCCACACGCGATGCTTCACCGCAGCTGGAATCGGTTTTCGCCCCGGGGCGAACGAACTCGATCGATGATCGCGCGGGTGAAGTTGTCCCAGGACAGTGTCACCATCAGTATCTTCCCTGTCGGCCGGAGCCTTTTGCTTTGTCCGTTCCGCAGCCCGCTCTGCCCGACGCATAGGATCTTTTTTCTCGGCGATGAATTCCAGCGCCTTGAGTATCGCGTCCTTTTCTCCCAAATTTTCGCCCCGGGATGATAGACGGCATCTGCCGCAGACTGGGGTCTATCAACCGGACTCGGTGCTCGCGATTAGCCAAGGGTTCGACCGCGCGATAGGTCTCTGATCATCCACACATTTGGCAGACCCAAAATAACTATTGCGCATCATTACATGAAATACTTCCAATCGTCTCGTTCTCCTTGACGTAAACGAGAGAAAGGCCGCCGCGATCATCAACCTCAACAGCTGATCCTTTTAGAATATCCAATCGCGTGTTCTTTCTTTGGTATGTTTTAATCTTCGCATTTTCATTCTTCGTTTTGGCCTTACAATATTGCGTGCCAGCGCTATCTGAGTTGATGACTAACGGAAATTCTTTTGCAGCGAATGTTATATTGGGGTTCAAATATTTACCCCCATCACCGATCCCTTCGTTGCCTAGCGAATTATTGGCATAAGAAGAAATGGAATGGCCGGACATGGCCGCCGTTGCAATAGTCTCGTCAATGTTAGAAGATGCAGAACCCTGTATAGCGATAGACGTACAAACAAGGTCAGACCGAAAAATGTAAGATGCATGCGGAAGTTGCTGCTTTGAGTGCTGTTTGCAAAACCAAATTAGATCTTCGTGATTATAGGAGTATTGTCTAAAGGCAGCCTTATAGTGAATATAATTGTTACCACGACTTACAACTTGCGGAATAACGGAAGATTCCGGTAGCTTTGGCAAATTACGAGATTCTTGATAGGTCTCTGGCATTGCATCCAAATTAGATTTTTCGTCTTTCGCTGTTTTGCAGGAAAATAGAAACACAAGGGATGCCGCAACGAACAGTGTTTTGAATTTACCCATAATTTCATCCCCTTTCTATGTACTACATGAAGGCAGTGTAATTAACGACCGAGACATTGCCCCTCTGCCCGTGTGATCGGAACAAATGGATTCACAATTATACAAAATTTAAATAATTAATAAAACCATGCCGTTAAAGAGTGCCCATTGGTCGTAATATGCGTTGTCCTGGCTAGCTCACCTATAGTTCTAGGTCTTTTTAAATTGTTCCCATGCCCTGCTACACATCCATAAAATGCTGAATCGCATCTTTCATCTCCATGGTGTCCTGATAACCGAGATCCACCAGGCGAGCGGTGTATTCCCGCTCAAACAACAGATAACTCACCAATTCAGATGATTCGTGTTGCGATCCCAATCCACGCATCATGTATTGCATCAACTTGGGCAGGTAACTGAACTTTTCCACCGCGAATTCCCCTAGGTCCATCGAGGGCGTGAGATACAACACGTCGATTTTCCGGGCACGATCTCTATCCCTCTTGTCCGGAGGCAGAAGATCAAGCAAATGATTTACGCGACGAAGCCGCTCCAAATCCTGATCAATCGCCTCAAACAAGAGGGAGTTCAGGATCACCGACAGAATGCGACCAACCGTGGCTGCTTTTGGGCGGGGGTTTAAACGCCCCATACCCTGATGCCGCACCCCGATGATTAAAATCTTGTCCGCACCCAACTTAATGGCTGGACTCAGAGGAGTCGCGTTACGTAAGCAACCATCCCCAAAAGCCCGGTCATCAATGGTGACCGGAGGAAAAAAAAGCGGAATGGCCGATGATGCCATGATATGCGTTAGGCTGATGCGTGTGGATTCCGCCTTGCGCCCCACCCGGGTCCATGGAGCCACCCCGTGACGATGAGCATAAAAGGAAACATTCATACCCAGGGAATAATCTGTTGCGGATACCTCGAAAGCTTTGAGTCCTGAGTTGTTACCCAAATTATTTTCCAATTCATCAAAGGGTATGCGCGAAGTGAGGGTGCGTCGCAAGGGGGATACATCCAGCAGTGAATTGATGTGGGCCTTTCCCCTTAATCCCCCAAAAAGAAGATCCCTGGCCCATGACCAGCCCAAGCCAGTGATGGTAAACAGGTCGGTGCGAAAGACATCATGGGAACGGATCTGCCCCCATATTTCTGTCAGCTCATGGGACTTTTCGTGAAGGTTCTGAAAATGAGCCGCCAGAAAAGCGCCATTGATGGCGCCCGCGCTCACCCCCGTCACAATGGGGAATGGGAACTGCGGATAGCGGGTAAAAATCTCTACCAACGCACGGATCACGCCGGCCTGGTACGCCCCCCGCGCCCCTCCTCCCGATAGTACCAATGCCGCATTGCTCATTCTGGTCTCCACTTCGTGGTGGGCGTCATAGTGGCAGTATACCGGATAACATTTTGATTCGCTTCTTAAATTTTGCCAATACGACGCTGTTCTGACGCATTGCAAAAGCTAGAAAGTACTCCTTTTCAGCCCTTGGTTTCCCTGCTATCGTTATACTTGAATTCAGTGAGGCCATCTCATGCCGAGCGCCCTTTATAGACGCATATCAATCATTCTCCTGGCATGCTTTTTCATGACCAGCCAGGCTTTGGCGTTTACCGCCCTCAATAATTGCTGCTGCGATCGATCTGAGGAAGTTAATGCACAGGTGGATGGCGTCAACTCTCATCATCATGGGGCAGAAGCGGAACAAGAGCAGAGTCATCATTGTGATGACACCGCAGTGGTTGACAACGAGCCCAGTGAAAATTGCTGCGACGATAGCACCGCCTTCACCTGCTGTTGCAAACCCAAGACTCTTGGCATGCGCATCCCCCATACTGTGCCGTTCCTGCTGCCACTCCATTCAACGGAGATGGCAGGAGCCAGAATCATAACACCGCCTCCCTATAACGCCATGGCATCGCAATGGCGATCAGATCCCCATCATCCACCACCACAGGTGATTTAGAATCCATCCATAAAATTCTAATTTATGCACCGTCGTTGCGAGCGTCGTAAAGTCAAACTATGGTCATTTTGACTTTAATCGCAGCAATGGGGAGGTATCTCAGAACC
>JAKQGS010000252.1 GCA_029556045.1 Pseudomonadota bacterium
ATTGCACTTAGACCAAACAATGTTCCGCAAAGGCACATCGTCCGCCCGCTGGTAGTCGTCATCGTAGGGGCCTTCGATAGTCATGCGGCCCAGTTTTGTTTTTTGTCCACGACCGAATGAAATCTGCGCATTTTGAATTCCCGAAGCTCCCTGATCCACAGTGGCGTACCCGCGGGTCTGAAATGAAACCAGCCCGTAGGACCAGCCCTGTGGCGGTGTGATATCCAGCTGGATCTGGCAGCGCTTGCAGGAAATGGGGCGCAAAGCTGCGCGAGGACCCGCAGCTGGGTGATTTCTTGGATTAAATAAATTGGGTCCGCAAACATCACCACTTTCGACATTTCTTCCCTCGCGGGCCACCATATAGTCACTAAAGGTCATGGTGAAGGCTTGAGCATCTGGGGAAAGATTGGTGGCCACAGTTCCCTGCGGACAGCCAGATCCACTATAAGTAATGCCTCGAATTCCGACTTGTCCGGCGGATGGGGTGTCCTGCGCCAGCGCTTGAAGATGGAAGGGAACGAAGAGGGTAAAACACAGGGTCAGTAAGGGTTTGACAAACATGGTTCTGGGCTCCTTATCCAGTTGTTCGCGCGGTGTTCTGCAGAATGTGTGCCGATTTGACGGCTTGGCCTCGTGGTTGTGAGACTATTATTATCATATAACATATTAATTGTCTATTATATCTTACCATGATGTTTTTTATAAAAATTAAGTTGGACTTTGTTTTGCAACACAGGGGACGGTAGGTCCGGGGCCCTCTACATATGTGCTGGAGATTACTTAGGATCTTTGCCTATCTAGGCAAAGGAAGATTCATCATCTTAGGATATCTCAGGGGCTTTTATTGATCTTAGTGAATCTCAGGTTCTCCCGCATATTTTTCCGAAGGTGTTTTTCTTCCAGTGGACATGACTCTTATCAAGGTGCGGCAAAAAGCAATGAAAACGGCGGATCAAAAAAAAATTGTTGAAAGACAAAAGTTGGCACGTGATTCGCAATAGGGCAGACCGTGACGCGCTGATTCAACAGACGCCGCAAAACAAACCTAAACAGTGTCTAGGAGGAATTCACATGAAAAAAGTCGCATTGGTTGGAAAATTGGTAGCAGCTGCTTCCGCTCTTTTGGTTTCCGGTTCTTTGTTTGCGCAAGCGCCTGACACGGTGCAGATCCGCAATATCATGTACAATGGCTCCGGTTGCCCAATCGGTTCCGTTGCTCAGAATATCGCTCCTGACAATAAAGCCTTTACGCTGACCTTCAGCGACTATATCGCTGAAGTCGGCCCCGGCATTCCCCTGTCCGCCGCCCGTAAAAACTGCCAATTGACGGTTGATCTGCATTTTCCTGCTGGCTGGCAATTTGCGGTAGCAACCTTTGATTACCGTGGTTACGTAACGCTGGATCCCCGCGTTTCCGCCACCCAAAGCTCTGCTTACTACTTCCAAGGCATGGGACAAACCGGCCGCTTTTCCAGCACCTATGCTGGCCCGCTCGATCGCGACTATCAATTCCGCGATACCATCGGTTTGGCTTCTGTCGTATGGTCACCCTGCGGCGCTTCGCGGGCTCTGAACATCAACACCCAGGTTCACCTGAACAACCGCGCCAATCGCAATGGCTCCGGCTTGATCACCACCGACTCTATCGATGGTCAGATCGTTCACAAATACGGCCTAATGTGGCGTCGTTGCAACTAAGCTGACGAGGCTCCCCGATACGAATCCAGTTATTCGTTTAGAGACCCCGGTATGAAAATACCGGGGTTTTTTTCTAGGTCATGTCTATTGGGAGCTGGCAAATTGGTAGGTCAATTGGCCACGAATATTGTGGCGGGCCGGAAACTGAATCTGCGCCAACTGATAGTAAAGACACTTGATGACTTTGGGATCCCTCAAGGAACCACCTTTATAAGACAGTGGATCCATCGTGCCGGATTTGGCGGCGATGCGAAAATCAAAGGTGATCTGTCCTCTCAGCACTTTCCCCTGGTTTAACTGACTGACGAAGCAGTTGCGGATATCACCATCATGCATCTGCAGGGCCTGCATGAATCCTTTAGCGAGGCGATTGTGTTCATAGAGATTCAACTTAAATGCCATGGCGATTTTTTGCGTGTGGCCAAAGCTGCGACGCATCTCATCCTGGCTGCTGTAGCTGGAGCGGGCCTGGGCAAAGACTTTTTTCCCCGCCAATACTTTCTGAATACGACCGGAACCACCGTCGATAACCGCGGAAAACTCTGATTTGTACTTCAGGGGGTTGGGACGGTACAGGGGTTTGGTGGCAAAGTATTCAACCTGCAGGAGGCCACGCCCCTGAGGGTGAAACTGCAGTAAGCCGTAGTTGGTGAGGGTGACGGGCTTGATCTGCAGGTGTGGCAGGTTCTTGCCGGCGGTCATCTTGCGTATATTACCCTGGTTATCGATCATGGCGATGGCTTTAAACTTGTAGGTGCCGGTGGGTAACTTGAATATTTCTGTCGGAGGCTTGGTGGGATCACTATGGTGATGCATCACGGTGACCCGCTGCTGGCTCCGATCGTTTACCAGGAGAATCTGAATGGTACCGCTGAGAGTTTTGCTTTGCTTGCTCTTGGGAAAGTCCTTGAGGGAAGAAGCCAGATAGAATGCTCCCTCTTCCAGGGACAGCAGCTCGCCCTTCCATTCGGGTGCCGCTATCTTGCGTGCACTAGGGGTGGGGGAGGATTTAGCCTGCGGCAAGCCCCAGACCTTGACCCCCATGGGCAGGCTTAGGGTCAGGGCTGCGATTGAGGCTTTTATAATTTTCAACCAGATTGTGTCTCGTTGAGGTTATTAAAAGAACGAATGAATCTGGGTTTGAATGGTACTTTGTTTGATGACGTTGTCGGTGCCATCCACGTTGGCTCCCTTGAGAGTATTGGTGGTGCTGTCCATGACCAGCGAAACATCCAGCCCCGAAATCACAAACGAACGCAGGCCGACCTTGGTCTGTTCTGCCGATCCTGGAGCCAGGTTCAGGGCGGTATTGCCTTTGCCAACCACAAACGTGGCGTAGTTCTCCCGCCATAACCGTACCTTGGTGTCCAGGGTCATGACGCCGCCCTGGCGGAAATCCTGGGCGGTATTATCGCGGGCCATGGAAACCGCTTCAGCCCCGATGGTGACACGTTTCCAATTAAGAGCGCCCCCGATGGAATGCATTTCCACCTTGATGGTAGCATCAGGATCCGTGGCGTTTTTGGTATTCCAGTAGGAGTAGTTGACCGATGCCCCCAGGGTCACAAATCGCAAGCCAAGGTTGGTGGCAAAGCCGCTGGTTTTGTCATCTTCCTTGTCAGCGGTGGTCATATCTTTGGAGATGATGTGAAAGTTGCCGTAGGGTACGTTGGGGGCTGTACCGACGGATAGAGCCTTATACTGCAGTTTGGCCGCGTTGCTCTGCCCACTGAGGGTTTGCGACATCATAACCTGCGCAATTTCGGTGTGGTCCGGCACATAATTGGCGAACAGTGGTCGATAGAAGCCGCCCATGACGAAGACGTTATAAGGCAAGTCGTCCTGCATGACATATAGGTTTCGCGTCATAGTTGCGTCGTTTAGCACCGTTTCGTCGATCTGTGTTTGTGCCGGCGAACCAAAGGTTCGGGATTCATAAACGACATGGGTATTGCGGAAAGGGCGGTATCGCAGGCCAAAGTCCAAATCCATCAGGAAGGTGCGCATGTCCTTATCATCACCGCTGGTGGGTTTAACCGCCAGAAAACGAATATCACCCCCACCATCGATTTTGAACTTGGTCATAGAGCGGTAGGGATCCCCTTGGGGAACGACCTCTTCGAACTCCTTGCGGGTGGCCATCACCTTTTCCTGCCCGTCGCGACGATCGTAAATGGTTTCGTCCTCGATATAATCATTCACTTCCACCAGGGCGTACCCCACCTTTTCCAGGCGCTTGGGATTTTTGGCCGGTTTTTTGGTTTTTTTGCCGTAGTGCTGGTTGGGAAAGTCCGCCACCATTTTCGGTTGCTTCAGAAACTTGGCGCGAAAGGATCGCAGCCAACGATCTTCGTTCCACTTGCCGTAATAGCTGCGCAGACCGCCTCCGTTGGGGTTCACGTGACAGCCCTGGCAGGAAAGGGTGCAACGACGGTCCGCCGGTGGCAGGTTTTTGCGACCAGGGGCGTGACACCCGGCACAGTTTTGGGCGTATCGGGTGGACAGCCATGGTTCCGCCTGCGCGGGGCTGGGGGCCAATGCACAAAAAATCAAAACCGAAGCATTTAAAATAAAAGCCGGGATGAGAAAACGTGTGAGGGACACCACGGGGAAGTCTCCTTTATGGACCACAAGAGAAAGGGATTCGTCGTTAATGGTAGTCTCTGGCGTGCCAGTTTTCAAGGAGCTGCGGTTTGGAAAAATGCAATAAACAAGTCAATATCCAATGAAATCAAGCTTGGGGCTTGGCTGGCGTTGGAGAGGAGGATGGGCCACTACTGTTTTCTCCGGCAGTTATAGGCTCCTCCGTCCCGTGGGGGAGGTGTTGGACGCTCTCAAAATCCGGATGATCCTCGGGATGACGGAGTTGATGGGTTTCCGTTCCTGCCGCATGGGAATGTTGAATACCCGCATGGGCGTGGTAATCGTCCTCGCTGGAGCTGGGGGAGGTTTCCGCCTGGGGACTATCGGCGTCCGCCAGGGCCTTTTCGGCGGTCTCCTG
>JAKQGS010000293.1 GCA_029556045.1 Pseudomonadota bacterium
CCGTTAATTGTGATGCTCTATTTTGAATATTCATACCCCACCTTTTTCAGGCATCGATTTATCATAGACGTCAATCTGTAAACCTAAGCCCCGCATCACCTGCAACACTTTGCCAAGTGCCAGCGTGTCTTTTCCTCTTTCGAGTTCCGAGAGAAATCGCACTCCGACCCCCAAAAGTCCGGCCGCTTCTGCCTGCTTAAGCCCTTGCCTTTTTCTCGCATGGCGGACAGCTGTCCCAATATCTTTTGGTGATTGAATCGCTTGATTTTTGTCCATTCAGAAATTTCCTCGATATTTTACCGAACGGGAAAATTTATTGATTGACCCCCGTAACATGGCCATATTTTCCCGATCGGGAATATATCAGGATTCTTTAACGAAGAGTAGAAAAATTTTTCCGATCGGGAAAACTATGCACCGAAATATCGCATAAATTCAGTATGGTAGCGCATCAGCAGAGTTATCTTAAACTTTTTACAGGAAGAACACCGGTCACACTGAATCCAGAATCCGTTCAATCACAGGCGGCATCCCGTGCTTTACGGATTCAAAGCGGATTGCGGTGCCAATACCGGCGCCTTTTTGAAACTGAGCTTTAATATCCGAGACACCATGGGGATTATTGTAGGGCCCTACCTTGTGCAGCTGGACGTGCTTTGGATTCCACCCTTTACGACAGAACCTGGGCGGATGTCACGTCATGAATGCAGGCCAGCATATCGTCAGGACGTTTGGCTTTACGCAGCATTTTGACGACATCTTTTGAGAAATTCATCCCCACCCCAAGATACGCCACAAAAGTCTTGAGCCGTGTGGCGATGATGGGATCGGCGAGATCCCGTCGACGATAGAGTTCCGTTAAAAGCTGATAAAAGTCCCCCACTGCGGACGGGGGTGGTATCGGCCGACGACGGGCTTTGACCATCAGGTAGGGATCATACAGAATCCCCCGCCCGATCATCCACTTGTGAATATGGGGATGCCTTGCCTGCACATTGGTCAGATCCTCGGGTGAGCGAATATCACCGCTGTAAACAATCTCATGCTGCAGGACAGCACAGGCTGCTGCAAATGCATCATGATTGACATCACCCTGGTACTTTTGTTGCGCCGTCCGGGGGTGAATGATCACCTCCTCTAATGGATAACGATTGAGTACCGCTGCCATCTTCAACAAGTCAGTTTCCGAGTCATAACCGATACGTGTCTTCACAGAAAGGCGGCAGGGAACTGCGGTCAATACACGCTCCAACATGGCATCGACGTGGTCGATCTCCTTAAGCAAGCCCGCACCACAGCGGCGTCCGGATGCGGAATGGACGGGGCAGCCCATATTGAGATTCAGGGTGGGATAACCCATATCAAACAGCACGTTTGCCAGGTGGATAAAATCATCGGTTTGGTTGGTCAAAATTTGCGGGATCACAGGGAGATCGGTGTTTTTGGATGGCAGGAGGTCCACCACTCCGTTCTTTTTAAAGCGTTGCCCCTGCAAGGTCCGAATAAAGGGGCTGATCCCTAGATCAAACCCCCCAAAAATTCGCGTATAGGCGGTGCGGAAACAGGCATCGGTTATACCCAGCATGGGAGCCATGTAATAAACCGGCTCACGATTTGCCATATCCTGCCCCTATCCACCCTGTTTTCCCGAAGGCAAATTCCCTACTATACAAAGTCCGGGATCACCATCTTAAACTTGCCTTTCATGCCATCCGGGGCAGCCGTTCCGAAGCAGCCCGCTGTCTCGGGATGGATCACGGAAATTTTTGTCGTTTGATCAAACGTCCTGAGGTACATTAACGTTCATTCATTGGGCTCCGTCCTCGATCATCCCGGAGCACCCCTATTAAACAAAGGCCACACCATGGGACTGACGATACGCTCCCGCTTCAAACAACCGGACCTTGCCATAGACCTAGGCACCGACAAAACTGCCATCTATCGTCGAGGCGAGGGAGTCGTGATGCAACAGCAGTCGGTCATCAGTTTGTCCACCCGGCGTTCCGGCCTGGAGGTTGTGGCCATCGGAGATGAAGCTGCAAAAATGCAGGGTAAAGAACCGCATCGCCTGCAAACGATCAAACCGCTCAAACGAGGTGTGATCGAGCACCTCGGGGCCACCGTCCAACTCCTCAATGAAATGGCACGCCAGTCCAACTGTCGCACCTCTCTGATCCGCCCCCGCGTTCTGATCGGCGCTCCCGCTGGGATATCCGACATTGAACGACGGGCTGTGCAGGAGGCAGCCCGGGCCTTTCACCCCCGCTCCATCGAAGTCATCCAGGAGCCTTTGGCAGCGGCCATTGGGGCTGGACTGGATATTGCGGAAAACCAAGCCAATATGATCGTGGACATCGGTGGCGGCATCACCGAAGTGATGGTCCTGTCGCTGGGTGAGGTGGTTCTGTTTGAATCGGTGCGGGTAGGTGGGGACGATATCACGGCAGCCATCATTCAATACTGCCGCAAAGACCTGTCCCTGCTCATCGGCGAGCAAACTGCCAATGATATCAAAGCCCACCTAGGCGATCCCATGGGTGTCAGCATGGTGAGTCAAATGACGGTGCGTGGTATCGATGTTCACTCCCGCCTCCCCCGCATGAAAAATATTCAGGCGGCCAAACTCAGACCCGTTATCCTGATGTCTCTGCAGCCGATTGTGGCTGCGGTGCAGCGAACACTGGAAAATACACCCCCGATGCTAGCGGCCGACTTGATCGACCGAGGGATTACCCTGAGTGGAGGAACGGCTTTGCTGCATAATTTCAATCATCTGTTAGCTCTACACACAGGCCTTTCCATCAAAATCGCCGAAGATCCCCTGGGTGCCGTAGTGCGGGGAGCCGGCATGGTTTTGGAGGCCCACTGACCGACGCTGGGACGTGGTTTATTCTTTTTTTATGAAGGGTTACACCACATCACAAAATCCCCGTTAACGGCGGGGTCTCGCTGGAACTCCCCCTCAATCCATGGTATTCATTGCCTTTAAATTATTTTCTAAAATCCCCGCGCCCCGATTTGCAAAGGACCTCCGGTATGGAAGAGAAAGACAATCCCAAACTCTACCGCATTCGCCACTCCATGGCCCACGTATTGGCCCAGGCGGTGCTGCAAAAGTTTCCCAACGCCAAACTGGGATTTGGTCCCCCCACCGATCAGGGGTTTTTCTATGATTTTGATTTTGGTACCCAGCATCTGGCCCTGGAGGATCTCAAGGATCTGGAAAAGGCCATGAAGAAAATCATCGCCCAGCGCCAGCCCTTTGAGCGCCTAGACACCGATTTCAATCAGGCCATGGAAACCCTGACCCAGCATCGGCAGGAGCCTTATAAAGAAGAAAATCTCAGCAACCTCAAGGATCGCGGCGTCACGGATTTTTCTTTTTACAAAAACGGCGCTTTCATGGATGTCTGCGAAGGTCCCCATGTCAACCACACCGGTGAGCTTCCCGCTGACTCCTTTAAACTGGATCGCATCGCTGGCGCGTATTGGCTGGGAGATGAATCGAGGCCCATGCTGACCCGCATCTACGGCCTGTGTTTTGAAACCCGCGAGCAACTGGATCAATTTTTGACCCGTCGCAAGCAAGCGGAAGAGTTTGATCATAAAAAACTGGGCAAAGAGCTGGATATTTACCACATCGACGATCTGGTGGGAAAAGGTCTACCACTTTGGCTGCCCAACGGCGCGGTGATCCGCAACGAGATCCAGCGTTTTGCCGAAGAGATGGAATTCCAGTGGGGTTATCAGCGGGTGGCGACGCCACATATTTCCAAAGCTTCGCTGTATCACCGTTCCCAGCACTTGCCTGCTTACCGTGAATCGATGTTTCCGCCCATGGTTATTGAAGACGAAGAGCATCGGACTGAGTACTATCTGAAACCGATGAACTGCCCCCATCACCACCTGATTTACGCCAGCCGTATGCGCAGCTACCGCGATCTGCCACTGCGTTTTGCGGAATACGGTACCTGTTACCGCTTTGAGCAATCGGGGGAATTGACGGGGCTCTTGCGGGTTCGTTGTATGACCATGAACGATGCCCATATCTATTGCCGACCATCCCAGGTGGAGGAAGAAATCAAATCCACCCTGGAGCTATACAAAAAATTTTACGCCACCTTTGGACTCAAAGATTATCGTTTCCGCCTCTCGCTGCGGGGCGAAGAGAATGCCGACAAGTTCAAAGGGGATGCCACCATGTGGTCCAACGCGGAGGCCATTCTGGCCAAAGTAATGAAGGAACTGGAAATTCCCTATTATGACGGCGTTGGGGAAGCGGCATTCTACGGACCCAAGCTCGACATTCAATTCAAAAACCTGATGGGCCGTGAGGAGACCGTATCCACCATTCAGGTGGATTTCCTCAGTCCGCAAAACTTTGAGCTGAGTTACATCGATGAAAACGGCAAGGAGGAACGACCGGTCATCATCCACCGCGCTCCGCTCTCGACGCATGAACGTTTCATCAGCTTTCTGATGGAATACTACGGAGGTGCGTTCCCCACCTGGGCCGCACCGGTGCAGGTCTGCATGATTCCCATCAATAGCCAGTGCGAAGCTTATTGTTACGAGCTAGCGGACGAGTTGAAAAAGAATTTTGTGCGGGCGGAAGTGGATGTGAGCGATAACAGCTTCAACAAAAAGATCCGCACCAACACCATGCGCAAGATTCCTATCCTCCTGATCGTCGGTGAGAAAGAGGTGGCAGAACGCCAGCTCACGGTGCGGCGCTATGGTATCCAGGCTCAGGAGACCATGGGGCGCGACGATTTTGTGGCCACCCTGCTGGTTGAAATCAAATCCCGCAAGATGCTGCGGGAACCAATGGGTTCATTTCTTTAAGGATCGGATGTTAACGCATGCGTAAGAAAAAAGTTGCCATCGTGGGAGCGACCGGTGTTGCCGGTCAACAGTTTGTCACCGCCTTGACCAACCACCCATGGTTTGAAATCGCCTGTCTGGCCAGCTCCGAGCGTTCCGCCGGCAAGACTTACCGCGAGGCGTTGACCACAGCCTCCGGGCAGGTGCAGTGGTTTCAGGAGGAGGAGCTGGATCCACGACTGGGTCGCATGACCCTGGCCCGTTCCACCGAAATCAACCTCGACGCTGTGGACATCGTCTTTACCGCCATCGACTCGGCCGCTGCCATGGAACTGGAACCGCTTTACGCGAAACGTAAACCCACGATTTCAACCGCCAGCGCCTTTCGCATGACTCCCGATGTGCCATTACTGATCCCCGGCATCAACACGGATCACCACAGCCTGCTCCAGAAACAGCGCCAGGGCCGCGGTTGGGATGGTTTTATTGTGCCGATCCGCGACAGTGAAGCTATTGCGCAGCGCATTTGCATG
>JAKQGS010000275.1 GCA_029556045.1 Pseudomonadota bacterium
CAATGCTGGCTAGTAAAATTTCCACGGAGTTCGAGGACAAGGGATCGCGAGATTCTCAGGGCAGAAAAACACTACCTGGATCTTGCCGGTACCTTAGGCATGAATTTGTTTGCTCCCGCCATTTGGGAGGATCACTGCCTGTTTATCCCACGATTTGATCGACCGCGTCTCGATCAGAAAATCGCATACTTAGGCATGGAGAGCTTCTATTCCATGATCGGAAAGCCTGAGTTTGGTAGCCGGCACCGGCACGAAACCTACGTTCAGGCATTGACATCTGTAAGCACCCAACCGGACATCGACGTTGTGGAATATGTACTCAGAGACTTTCTTAATATTATGTTGGGGAATACCGATAATCATGGACGCAATTCATCTCTCATCAAATATCATGGTGCCATTCGATTGGCTCCGCTCTACGACCTGGCACCCATGATGTTTGATCCTGAGGGGATTGTCCGCAATACGCGGTGGGAATTTGAAAATGACGAAGACCTGGTAAAAAACATCGCAGACTTCCTTGCAAAGCACTGCAGCATCCCACGGGCGACGTTCAAACGGCAACTGCAGAAATTTTTTATGGGCGCTAAAAACCTTGAAGCCAATCTCCAAATATTGGGCATTCCCCAAGAATTCCTATCTGGCACCCGATCGGATCGAGAACGTCTGCTCCAAAAGATCGCCGCTTATCTCAAGGAATAAAAGCATGGAAGCCAGCAAAAAAACCGCCACCAAGAATTTAAAAGTGATCCGAAGTGCCGATCGGGAATCCTTGCGGCGAGAATTTTATAAGGCCATCGATGATAAAGCGTGGGATTGGCGGGAGACCATCCGTCGTCTGCGCATCTTCCTCGGTATGAATCAAAAGGAGTTTGCCAAATTCGCCGGTGTGTCTCCCCGCATCATTATGGCCATTGAACAGGGTGGAGGAAATCCCACAGTGGGTACCCTGCGCAAACTCCTCAAAGGAAGCGGACTGGACATCCGACTGGACCGCAGTAAAGGGAAAAGGAGTGAATAACCTTTATACCGCTGCAACTGGACCCTAGGGTAAAATTTATTGATAGACCCTGACCCAATCGATGGTCATGGTCTGCGGAAAAACCGTAGCCGCATCGGGATAATCCGGCCAGTTACCACCGACTGCCACGTTGGGAGTCATAGTTCAGCGGGGTGATTACATTGCCACCACATCGTCGTTCACCCTCAGGGGTATTTTACGGTGTCGATTCGTAGTGGTAAGTCACCTCGATCGTGGCGCCAAGCGGTGGTACTTTCGTAAAAGTGAGCGTCTTGTCCGTCACTGAAAAGTCCACCCAATCACCGCCGTTAACCCGCACCGTCACGGTTCCCGCCTTGGGGGTGTAGGTCAGGTCGTATTGGCTCTTCAAGATGGATTGGATATCAGCAGAAATCGCTTTCAGGGTTTCGGTATAATCCGGTGCGCAGATGCTGCCAATTTTTCCCTTGGTCAGGGAGATGGCTTCCATATAACGCCTCCCCCGGAAGGCCCCTGTTGGGCACGATTTTGAGTCATCTTCCGGGCGATAGAGAATACCGTAAACCCTCGCATTCTCCCCCAGTTTGCGGCCCATATCGTTGACCAGATAGTCGGTCAGATATGTGGATTGCGCGGCGGGGGAGTCAGGACACCCATCTCCGGTGCTGCAATTATCTTCATCACTGACAATCAAGACGGCAACGGTGCTGTCGGGACGAACCCAGGATGTCGTCGGGCATTTCAGGGCTTCCACAGCCATATGAACGCCTTGCTCCAGCGACGACCCGCGCGTGCCGGCCGTAATCGCCTTGGCGAATGCCTCGTTTGCATCGGCATCTTCCTTTTTGATGAGGGCCCGCTGGCATCCTTCGTCAGGATCTGTGGTCACAACAGCAATCCGCCAATCGCTTCCCGTCACACTCTCCAGTAACGGCGACAACTTGGTTGATAGATTCTCCTGCTCCTGAGACATTGACACCGAGTTATCGATCACAACGGCGATATCCAGATTACCCTGACTAATCACCGATTGTGTGAATGTTTCCAAAAAGGGATCCGCCGGTAAATCTTCCGGAGAGGGCTCCGGCACCTGATCTTCAGACACTGGCGGTGGCGGGTTTCCCTTCCGACTGTTGCCCCCTTCAAATGTCGCATCGTCACTGCAGCCACCCCCAACCGTGAGAAAGCCCAGCAGTACCAATAATCGCCACCATTTTCGGTTTTGCATGCAATAAGTCTCCTCTATTTGCCCATAGCTCCTCGGTGAAACCATGAGGCAAAATTCCCATCGGCACAAAATGCCCATCGTTTGAGGCCGATGCTCCCCAAATCTACCACTCCAATTTGAGGGAATGCATATTTTTGCCGTTAAAATCTGATTCTATAGATGGATGGGCTGCACCGAGGGGGTGTGATCTTACTAGTCGGGAGTGACAGGGGGGCCGCTGCCGATCAAATGCCCCCCTTCCTTTTATCAGCAGGGATTGGGGCTTTCCCAGAATTCGCTATTTTCAAAAATAACGGCACCATCCTTATCCGTGATGATGCTGGTCTTCTTCTTTTCAAACGAGTTCCACTTGATGGAAAAACTGCCATAGCCAAGCTTCAAATTCAGGCTATCCTCACAATTATGATGGGAGTATTTGTATTCGAATACCTCTTTAAGGGATTCACCGGTCACCGTCTTGGGACCCTGATCCGCTTGTGGCAGCGTAGGATCCGGATTGGTCCACGTCACCGACACCGGATAGTAGGCGGTAGAGCTGACGCCTGCACGAGACGTACAGGCTTTCATCGTGAGGTTCATAGTGGAGCCGATGGCATATTGAAAGTCCTGCGGTGCCCGGCCATTGGAACAGCTCTGGCTGATGCGATCACCCATCTCAAGAATACCTGCCAACCACTGTCCATTGGTGGAAATACGCTTGCCGTCAACGCGCGAAATCATGGATTTTCCCGCCATGACAATCACCTGACCACCAACCGTAAATCCTTGCACCAGAAAGCCATCGCTTTCGGTAGGCCGGTAGTTGATCAGCAATCGGCTTGCATCCCCAAATGCGGTGTCCGTTACGCCGCGCACAACATCCTCACCTTCACTCTGGGTAAAATCCATGGGCACGATGACGCGTCGTCGCGAAAATCCCCCTTCCGTATAGGCATAATTCAGCCGCCGTAAAGTCATCGTGGGCTGGCCCTCTTTATCGTAGTTTGCACACAGATCAAGCCGCAGTTCGGGGGGGGCATCCAACGGCGTGCGCGGTGGTTTGTTGATGGTCCCCACCCCAATCTGGTCCAGAACAGCCGTCATGTCGGGAAGCTCTTTGATGGGGGTCAGGGAAAATGGTGTGTAGACATCACCTGGTAAAAGGCAAGGATTATCAATTCCTTGGGCGAATACTGGCAGAGCAGATAGGGAAAGGGTCAAAACGAGCATTTTCAATAACATCTTAAATTGCTCCTAATTATTTAAAATCATGGGGCGCGTAGCATATTAAAGATTAATCGTCAATATTTTTGTAAATACATTTATAATATTATCAACATATATAATCGCCTATTTTAAACTCAAGTTACCCCCGTTCGTTTGTCAGTCTTGGAAGACCCCCACGCGTGCTGAAGCAAATCCCCACCCGGCTCGATAAAGCGAAGCCCACCCTTCGACGAACGGCATTTTTCCCTGATATTACGGAAGATAGCGGCATAAAATAGCCAATTTGAAAAACTCCTCATGTTTTGGCGAATTCACTCCGATTGCCTAATGAAAGTCGAAGGATCTGCAATATAGACTGATGGGTATTTTTCAGCATGGCGACGCTTCTAAAAATCAAGAGATTGTTACTGGCGGTCGTCGCCTTATACGCCGTCGCGAGCTGTAAGAGCGAAATGAAGGTTAAGTCCAAAACGGCGCAACCCAAAATTGGAGAATGCCAAAAAGGTGAAGAGTGCCAAAACTCCGAAACCCCAGACGATGGGGCTGAAACACCCATCCCACCCCTTGAAAACGATGCACCCAAATTGGCTTTAATCATCGTTGCCAAAGACTTGCCCAATTCCCCGGCTCAAACGCCATCGATGCAACAGGTCACCAAGGATCCAAGCCCGACGGTCACCTGGTCCAGCGATACTCTGGTGCTAAAAAAGGTTAATCTCATCATTGCCAGCGACCAGGCCTGCAACACCCGACTGTTCACCTTCGAACAGGATGCTGATGAAGTGCGATCCATCGACTTCCTCAAGGATGGGAATTACCATTTCTGCTTAACCGCGATCACGGAGGATGACCAGGAGATCGCCGCAGATAACAACGGCTTGCGCTTAACCATCGATCGTACCAAACCTGTCATTACGGGCGAATCCAACCTATACACCAATCAGGATGTCGCACCGGCACTGAGCGTGGAGGATATCTCCGAGGTAAGCTACGAATGGCGTCAAATATCGGGACCGCAACTGGTGTTGCTCAGCAATCCTAAGATATTAAATCCCACGTTCTCCGTATTATCGGATGGCCTTTACAAATTTGTCATCACAGCGATCGATGCATTGGGCAACAGCGCTACTGTAAACTTCAGCCTGACTGTGGATACCCAACCTCCCACATCTCCCAGCAGCTCGTTGTTTGGCGTTCTGACCGATGGGTTTCTGAACCAAAGTGAAGCCTCCAGCACCACACCGGTGGTGTCCGCAACCGCTACGGGCTATGACGTCATCAAATTCAGCGGATATTTGCCACCAACCACCACCTGTGATGACAGCGTCAATTACCCGACTTTTCTGGCTCCAACGGGAGTTGACTTTACTGGCACTGACGAGTCATACGTCATCTGCGCAAAAATCATCGATGCCGCCGGCAATGCCGCTTTTGCCAAAACCAACACTTTTGTCGTTGATCGCATGATGCCGCAACTCACCACCAAAACTCTCAATGCGGAAGCCGCGGATGGCATCATTTCACTGGGGGAAGAAGCCTCCAGTCAACCTTTGGCAAACATCGTGCCTAGCGAGTCCGTCCTGACTGAGTTTTCCGGCGTGATTTCTAACTTTCCGCCAGTGACCTGTGATGGCAGTCAAACCTACGGCGGCGCCACCATGCCGACGATTCAGGATTTCCCAGCCTCGGATGGGGATTATACGGCCTGCATCAAAATAGCCGATGCCGCAGGTAATATCGCTTATGACAAGCTACCAACGATTATTCGAGACCTCAATCCTCCCAGCATCACCAGTTTTGTCCTCGCCAACGAAGCTTCGGGCGGATTTATCAATGGCGCTGAGATGTCTTCATCACAGGGTATGGTGAATTTAGTGGTAGCAGGGGCAACCCAGATCCATTTTGCTAATCCGATTCTATCCACCGGCGCATGCGACGGATCATTGACCTACTCGCTCTCGGCTGCACCAATTCCATCTTCACTTGGCGGAGATGGGATTTATAAAGTTTGTGCTGAAGTGAAGGACTCGGTTGGCAATACCGTTTACGGCACAAGTCCGAACATCACCAAAGACACGAGTCCCCCCACCGTCGATGCCGGCGTAGACCTAACCGCCAATGCCTCATTTGCACGGGATGCTTCAACTGTGGGTAGTAGTACCTTTGCCTGGTCAAAATCAACGGGAGGTGGCAACCTCACCTTCGGATCCGCCTCCAGCGAAGATTCCACCATCTCCGCCGATACAGACGGCACCTATCAGGTCCGCCTGACCGTCACCGATGCTGCCGGCAATAGTGCCTTTGATGAGTTTCAATTGGTATGGGACGTCACCCCGCCGGTTTTCACATCGCTGGCCTTGGCTCATGAAGCGTCCGATGGGTTTATCAACCAGAGTGATTTGACTTCGAGCAATCCGATCGCCCTACTCACCGCCAGCGGTCATGACACAGCCTTTTATACGGCAATTTTGGATGATGCTGGTTCGGTGACCTGCGATGGATCGTTAACCTACAGCAACCCATCTATCCCTGAAATCCAAACCACACCAGCCGTGGACGGCACCTATGCCATCTGCGTTAAACTCACCGATACCGCGGGAAATATCACGTATGGCAAATCACCGGCGGTCACCCGCGATGTGACGGCCCCAGCCTTCACCTCGTTGACGGGAGCCAACGGTGCGTCCGACAACGTTGTCAACAGCAGTGAATATCTTTCAACCGCTGTCCTGTTAACCCTGACCGCTACCGGCTATACCAACGAGAACTATACGGTCCCCATGAGCAGCGCTGTCGTATGCGACGGCAGTCTGACCTATAGCGGCACCAGCATCCCTGCCATCAGCGACCTGCCAGGAGCGGATGGAGATTATGCGGTGTGCGTGAAGCTCAGCGATGCCTCTGGCAATACCACCTATGGCAAATCCGCCGTGATCACCCGCGATACCACAGCCCCGGTGTTTACATCCCTGACTCTGGCCAACGAGGCGGTCGACGGCTTTGTCAACAGCAGCGAATCTTCTTCTGCTGCTGCTTTCGCTTCCCTAACTGCCAGCGGTTTTACTACGGACGATTTAACCGCCATCCTGGACGACAGCACACCGGTCACCTGCAATGGCAGTCTGTCCTATGGCAATGCTGATATCCCTGCAATTAGCACCATCGGTTCCGATGGCACTTACGCCCTCTGCGTCAGACTCACGGATGCATCGGGCAACATCACCTATGGCAAATCACCCCAAGCCATAAAAGACACCGTTGCTCCGCTGGTAAACGCCGGCAGCGATATCCTGGCCAATGCTCAGGTTAACTCAAGCGCGACGGTTACCGGTGCAGCCACCTATGCATGGAGCCAAACCGCAGGGGCCGGCACCATCACCTTTGGTGATGCCTCTCTGATGAATACCACGCTGAGTGCTTCTGCCGATGGGGCTTACACCCTGACCATCTCCGCCACCGATGCCGCTGGCAACAGCGCCAGCGATAGCCTCGATCTCACCTGGGATGCGACCGCCCCCGTATTCACATCAATGAATGCCGCCAATGAAGCCAGCGACGGGTTTGTGAACGCCAGCGAGGCATCTTCGGCCCTGGCATTTGCCACCCTAATAGGTTCTGGTTATACGGTGGACGATTTTTCTGCCATCCTGGACGACAGCACTCCCATCACCTGCGATGGCAGCCAAACCTATGGCAACACGGCCATTCCCGCCATCAATACGATTCCTGCAACAGATGGCAATTATGTCCTCTGTGTGAAATTAACCGATGCTGCCGGCAATATCACCTACGGTAAATCCACGGTGGTAGCACGAGACGCTACCGCCCCAGCTTTTACCTCATTAGCCTTAGCCAACGGTGCCAGCGATGGCTTTATCAACGCAGCGGAATCAAGCTCAACAGCCGCCGTTGCAACCCTCACGGCAACCGGATATTCAAGCGACGATTATTCCGCCCTGCTGGATGACAGCACTCCCATCACCTGTGATGGCAGTCAATCCTACGGCAACACGGACATTCCATCCATAAATTCACTCACCATCGATGGCACGTATGCCTTATGTGTGAAGCTAACTGATACGGCGGGTAATATCTCCTATGGTAAATCTCCCGCCGTCGTGCGGAATATCACGGGACCAGCGTTTGTCTCGCTGGAAGGAGCCAACGGAGCCGCTGATGGTTATGTCAATAGTAGCGAATACCTTTCTGTTTCCGAGTTATTAACCCTCAATGCCGGCGGATACACAACGGCAACATATACCGTCATCATGAGTAGCGCTGTCGTGTGCGACGGGAGTCAGACCTATGGGAATGCTACCATCCCACTCATCAGTGACCTCCCCGGGAGCGATGGAACCTATGCGGTTTGTGTCAAACTGCTCGACGGCTCATCCAATTTCGTTTATGGGAAATCTTCTATAATCACCCGTGATATCACCGCTCCGGTCTTCACGTCCTTGGCACTGGCCAATGGTGTTGCAGATGGCTCTATCAATAGCAGCGATTCATCTTCTGCATCAGCCTTCGCGACACTCTCAGCCAGCGGTTTTACCACCGATGATTTTACCGCCATCTTGGACGACAGCGCAGCAATCACCTGCAACGGCAGCCTGGCTTATAGTAACGCTGATATCCCCGCCATTAACACCGTCGGAGCCGATGGCACTTACGCTCTCTGCGTCAAACTCACGGATGCGGCAGGCAATATCACCTATGGCAAATCACCCCAAGCCGCAAAAGACACCGTCGCACCGGTGGTGAATGCCGGTGCCGATATTCTGGCCAATGCTCAGGTGAACTCGAGCGCGACAGTGACCGGTGCTGGCACCTATGCCTGGAGTAAAACCGTCGGGGCTGGCACCATCACTTTTGGTGATGCGGCTTTGATGAATACTTCGTTCAGCGCTTCCGCCGATGGGGTTTACACTCTGACCATGACGGCCACCGATGCCGCTGGCAATGCCGCCAGCGACAGCCTCTACCTCACCTGGGACGCTACCGCTCCCGCATTCACCTCGTTAAATGCAGCCAACGAAGCCATTGATGGTTTTGTGAATAGTAATGAAGCCTCGTCCGCCCTGGCCTTTGCAACCCTGGTGGCTAGCGGCTATACCGTGGATGACTACAGCGCGATTTTGGACGACGGCACGCCGGTCACCTGTGACGCCAGCAAAACCTACAGCAACGGCAGCATTCCACCCATCAGCAGCATCCCGGCTGCTGACGGAAGTTATGCTCTCTGTGTGAAATTAAGTGATGCAGCCGGCAATATCGCCTATGGCAAATCCAGCGTGGTGGTGCGGGATGTGACCGCTCCTGTCTTGACGTCTTTCGCATTGGCCAATGGTGCCAGCGACGCCTTTATCAATACCGCTGAGTCTTCATCCACCGCTGCGGTGGCAAACCTCAGTGCTTCGGGATACGCCAGTGATGACTTCACCGCCCTGCTGGATGACAGCACACCGATAACTTGCGATGGCAGCCAGACCTATGGCAACACCGATATTCCCGCCATCAACTCCCTGAGTGCCGATGGCGTCTACGCCCTGTGCGTCAAGTTAACCGATGCCGCTGGCAATATCACCTACGGCAAATCACCGGCTGTCACCCGCGACATCTCCGGCCCGGTCTTTACCTCTCTGGTGGGGGCCAATAGTGCTTCCGATAACTTTGTCAACAGCAGCGAATACCTGTCGGCAACTGCGATGTTGACCCTTTCCGCCAGTGGTTACAACGCTGATGATTACACCGCTCCCATGAGCAGTGCCGTGGTGTGCGATGGTGTTCAGACCTACATTAACGCCAATATCCCCGCCATCAGTGATCTTCCCGGTGCTGACGGGGACTATGCGGTGTGTGTGAAGTTAAGTGATGCCGCAGGTAACACAACTTATGGCAAGTCTTCTGTCATCACCCGTGATATTGCCGCACCCTCTTTCACTTCATTGGCTTTGGCCAATGGAGCAGCAGACGGTTTTGTAAATACCACAGAAGCCTCATCAGCCGCTGCTATCGCGACACTTTCAGCCTCGGGTTATGATACTGCCGCTTATTCCAACCTGCTTGACGACAGCGGTACGGTCGTGTGTAACGGCAGTCAAACCTATGGCAATGGAAGCATCCCCGCGACTAATACCCTGGCAGCTGATGGCGTTTATGCACTTTGCGTCAAACTCACCGACGCAGCCGGCAATATCTCCTATGGTAAATCACCACAAGTGACACGCGATGCTTCTGGACCAGTTTTCACGTCTCTGTCTGGAGCTAACGAAGCGGGAGATGGTTACATCAGCGCCGCCGAAACATCATCGACGGCAGCCCTACTAAACCTTACTGCCAGTGACTACACATCAGCTCAATACACGGGTATTCTTGCCAGCACAGTCACTTGTGACGGTGCTCAAACCTACGGATCCGGCAGCATTCCGGCCATTAACGCGGTACCGGCAAGTGATGCCAGTTATGCCGTATGCGTGAAATTAAGCGACGCCTCCGCCAATATCACTTACGGCAAATCTCAGATCATCGTGCGGGATACGGCTGCACCATCCATCACATCCTTTGTCCTGGCCAATGGAGCTAGCGATGGATTAATCAGCAATAGCGAATCGTCCTCCGCTGCCGCCATTGCGGACCTTACCGGCAGTGGGTACAGCGCGGCCAACTATACCGCGATCTTGGATGACAGCACACCAGTGACTTGTGACGCGTCAAAAACCTATAGCAATAGCAGCATCCCCGCCATCAACACCCTGAGTGTTGACGGGGTCTATGCCCTCTGCGCCAAACTGGTGGATGACGCCGGCAATATCACCTATGGCAAATCGCCA
>JAKQGS010000340.1 GCA_029556045.1 Pseudomonadota bacterium
GCGTGAGACGTTGACCCAATTTTGCGATAAAGTGGAACAGGTTGAAAGTGAGCGCCTGCTGTTATTGAAGAACGTTCAGCACCTTTATTCCCGTTTTGCTGGGCAATGTCGCCCTGAACATCAAGCTCTGGACATTTTAAAAGCCCTGCATCCCACCCCTGCCGTGGGTGGGCGTCCCAAGGATCAGGCCGGTATGTTTCTAGCGGCAACAGAAGGATTTGAAAGGGGATGGTTCGGCGGAGCCGTGGGTTGGACCGATGGATACGAAGGTGATTTTGCCATCGGCATTCGCGCGGCGTATTTGCAGGGAAACCGACTGACTGTTTTTGCCGGTGCCGGCATCATGGCGGAATCCGACCCCGATGCTGAATGGCGGGAAACCCGGGTCAAGATGAAAAATTTCAACGATCTCTTTAAAACTCCCGAAAGACCCTATGACCAGACCATTGACGGGTGATAACTACAATATCCTGTGGAGCCGGCTGATCGTTGGGGAACTCAAACGTCTCGGCTGCCGCGGTTTTTTTGTATCGCCCGGTTACCGCAATGCCCCTTTGATTGCCGCCCTGGTACAGGAGGATGGGCTGGACGTGGTATCGTGCCCGGATGAAAGGGCCGGTGCTTACCAAGCTCTGGGTTATGCCAAACAAAAGGGTGCTCCCGCGGTGTTGATGTGTACCTCCGGTACCGCCGCCGCTAATTATTTTCCAGCCATCATTGAAGCCCAGCAGAGTCGGATCCCCCTTGTGGTGATTTCCGCGGATCGTCCTTTTGCCATGGTGCATAGCGGTGCCAATCAAGTTATCAATCAAATGGACCTGTTTGGAAAATTTATCAAAGCAGGTTTGGCGTTTCCCACACCATCGGAAGCGGTTTCACCGGACGCACTGGTGCGACTCGTGGAGGATGGGGTTGAAAAGGCCTGCCGTTATCCCAGAGGCCCCGTGCATTGGAATATTCCCTTTGACGAGCCGCTGGAACCACGGGTGGGATCTGCCGGCCCGGTTGATGCCGACTATCTGTCAGCTGCAGAACGCTGCCGTGCGGAGCGGTCCGTTGAATCATTTCCTCCTGGTGATGTCGGACACTGGCTGCCCTCCGAGGCGCAGTTCAACCTGCTGCAGACACATTTGGGATCCGCAAGACGCGGACTTCTGCTGGTGGGAGGTCTTGCTTCGGCATCAGAAAGACAGATGGTGGGGCGTCTGGTTCAAGCTCTGGGGTGGCCCGTCTACTTTGATATCACCTCTGGATTGCGTTTCGCGGGACATGAGCGATCGCTCGCGGATCTTGAAGCACCGTTCCTGCAAAAGTGGCTGAAGGAACAATATCGACCGGATGTCATTCTCCACGTGGGCGATCGTCTCACCAGCAAATGGTATGATCGATTTCTGCAGAGTTGGCAGGGGCAGTATGGCTATCACGTGATTACGGCTCATGATGGGCTGCAGGATCCTACTTTTCACGTGCGTCGGCAGTTAACGGGAGACGTGGCGCGAATTTGTCACGAACTTCTGGAACGATGTGGATCCGCAGGCCATAAAATCGATGAGGCATTATGGACTCCAGTGGTGCGGTGGCAGGAACAGGCCAGCGAAGCCATTCAACATGGTCCATTCTCCTTTGCGGCCGTTGCGCAGACGGTTCTGTCGCAACTGGCACCCAACGCCATCCTTTACCTGGGCAATAGCAGTACCATCCGGGCGTTTGACGCGTGGGGCTGGCAGGGACCGAAGGATATGGATGTGCAGGCCAGTCGCGGCGTCAGCGGCATTGAGGGGCAATTGGCCACTGCAATGGGCATTGCCCGAGCCCGCCGATGTCCCGTCACGGCGGTATTGGGGGACATCACCTTGATCCACGATCTGAATTCGTTGCTGGAGCTGGGGCGATCCCAACTGCCAACGACCGTTGTGGTGATCAATAACCAACAGGGAGCTATCTTTGGTGCATTGCCAATCGGAGGTTATCCCGAAGTACTGTCTCCTTATCTCAATACCCCGCACCGTTTTCATTTTGATGGTATCGCCACCATGAGCGGGTTGCGTTATCAGCGCGTCGAAGGAGCTTCTGATTTGCTGAATGTCCTGCAGGAATGCCATCAAACTGGGAAACCATCCCTGGTCGAATGCATCCTGTCGGCTGATATAGACCTCAGACATAACTTGGAATTATTGCAATCCGAGAAAGGAAATTTCCCATGATGAATTGGAAACGCGAACAGGGCTTTGAAGACGTCATTTATGAAAAAGCGGAGGGGATCGCCAAGATCACCATCAACCGCCCCGAAGTTCACAATGCCTTTCGTCCCCAGACCGTGATGGAAATGATTCACGCCTTTGCCGATGCCCGAGAGGACGATGAGGTCGGTGTGGTGATTCTGACGGGAGCGGGCGGTAAAGCGTTCTGTTCCGGAGGCGACCAGCGTATTCGCAAGACCGGTGGTTACGAAGATAGTACTGGAGTGCCCCGTCTGAACGTCCTGGACCTGCAGCGGCAAATCCGTACCCTGCCGAAACCCGTCATTGCCATGGTGGCTGGATATGCCATCGGTGGTGGGCACGTGCTGCATGTGGTTTGCGATCTGACCATCGCTGCCGACAACGCTGTGTTTGGACAGACGGGTCCTAAAGTGGGGTCCTTTGATGGTGGCTTTGGCTCCAGTTACCTGGCCAGCATTGTCGGGCAAAAGAAGGCGCGGGAGATTTGGTATCTTTGTCGTCAGTACAATGCGCAGGAAGCTTTGGACATGGGCCTAGTGAACAAGGTGGTGCCTCTGGAACGGTTGGAGGAGGAAACCCTGCAGTGGGCTCGTGAAATTAACGAGAAATCGCCGCTGGCGATTCGTTGCCTTAAGGCGGCCTTTAATGCGGATATCGACGGTCAAGCCGGCATTCAGGAACTGGCTGGTGCAGCCACATTGCTGTATTATATGACCCCGGAGGCCGCCGAAGGCAAAAATGCGTTTTTGGAACGACGTCAACCGGAATTCAGCAAATTTCCACGCCTGCCCTGATTGGGGCATAGGGAGCAACGCCGGATGAATACGCAAGATTCGCTATCCACCGCCAAGGCCTTTATTCTGGCAGCTCGTTTGCCCACCCTGTTGGTCGGGGTCGCTCCGGTGCTGCTGGGTAACGTGCTAGGGTTCTATATGATGCCCCGTTTGACGGAAACGGTGACCGGCATGAATTATGTCATGGCGGCGGTGACGATTCTGGCGGTGATGCTGATGCAAACCGGCGCGAATCTCGTCAACGATGTTAAAGACGCGGAGCGGGGGGTGGACTCCGCCGTGCGGGTCGGTCCGGTGCGGGTGACCCAAGCGGGTTTGTTGGGACCGGAAAAGGTCCGTCTGGCCTATCGTGTTTGTTTTATTTTATCTCTGCTCCTGGCGGGTGTGGGTGTCTACCGCGGCGGTTGGGAGATCATGGTTCTTGGTATCATCTGTGTGACGGTGGCTTATCTTTATACGGCTGGACCCAAACCCCTTTCCCACCTGGCATTGGGAGAGGTCATGTCATTGATCTTTTTTGGTCCGGTGGCGGTGCTGGGAACCATCTATCTGCAGACCCTGGAATGGAAATGGCATGCTCTACCCGCCAGTCTTGGCCCTGGTTTTTATGCGGCAGCCATGATGGCCATCAACAATTACCGCGACCGCAACACCGATCGGGAGGTCGGCAAAGTAACCCTGGCCATACGCTGGGGGGATGCGGTGGGCCAACGGCTGCCGGCCTATTTTCTTTATACCGGCACGATATTTCTTGGTTTGGGAACCTGGTCGATTCTGCATATGGATCCCCTGACTTTGATTGTGGGGGCATTGGGGGTCGCTTGGATTTATTTCCGGTTGAAACCCTTTCTCTCAAGCCCGGACCCCTACGAACTCAACCACGTGTTAAAACGCACCGGTCGTTTTAGTCTGGTGATGGCTCTGGTTTACATCGTGGTCGTTCTGCTGTGAACGTCTGCCGGGTCCAGTTCTTTCAATTTCGTCTATCCCTCCTGATGCCCTTTGAAATCGCCGGCAAACCTCAAACCGATCGTGAAGGTTACTTCCTGCACTTGACGTCATCTGACGGGCGGGAGGCGTGGGGTGAGATGGCGCCGCTGGCGGGGGTTCATCGGGAGTCATTGGCCGATGTGAAGATGCGCCTCGGGGTGGTTAAAGACGTTTTAGATAGTCTGTCGTCAGGACCCGTTGATCCATTTCGGGATGGTTTTGGATGGGTGCCGGGTATTGAAAAACTACCTCCTTCGATGAGGTGGGGCATCGAACAGGCCCTCTTTGGATTGATGGATGAGGGACCTGATAAAATAAATCCCGGCGACTCCCCAGGCATAGCGGCCCTGACTCAGTTGCCGGAACTCACAGATGATAAGGAGCGAAGCGTACTCATCCAGTGGCTGCGTGACCACGGGGGAACAACTCTGAAAATCAAGATTGGACGCCAACCCTGGCAGGAGGAAGTGCAGCGTCTTGCCCAATTGCAGGATCTTCTGCCTGATGGCATCCGCTGGCGCCTGGATGGCAATCGGCGGTTTTATTGGGAGGACTATCGGGAATTTGAAAACGCGGTGCGGCATTTGCCCATCGATTTTGTCGAAGATCCCCTGCAGGATCCACAGGATTACCACCGGATGGACCACACCTGGAAATTGCCTCTGGCGGTGGATGAAGGTCTGTGGGATCGGGAGGCTCAGACATTTCCACCTTTTACCTGGTATATCCTGAAACCGACTCGCCTCGGTGGGGTTGCCGCTATCCATCGCTGGCACCGTGCAGTTGGCCCGAATATTATTTTGAGCAGTACCTTTGATACCCCTCCGACGGTGACCTTTATGATGCGCCTGGCGCAACGGCTTGGCCTAAAGCAGGACCAAGGGTTTGGGACCCTGCGCTATATGGCGGCCTTTGATCAGAATACTCTGCAGGAGGTGAGCCTGTGACCACGATGGCCACCGATTTGCCTTACCCTATCACACTGGCCACGTTGTTTGGCAATCAGGGCAGCCGACCCTGTTGGGATGGGGAATGGGGGGCGAAGACTGGCGACGAAATTCTTGATGCATTGGCAGGGCGCAGCGGTTATTGGCTGCAACAGAACATCTCCCGCGGAACCCCTGTGGCCTTGATTGGATTGTCACCACCGGAAACTCTGCTCTGGCACTGGGCTAGTCTGGCTTCAGGCTTGGTTACAGTACCGTTGAATCCGCGATACCCCGCTGCAGCCCTGGCGGCAATGATGGCGCAAGCAGGTGTTCGTTACGCTCTGGTGGGTACGCCGGAGCTGCAACGGGATTTGGAACAATTTTCCTCCGCATCCATCAGCTACCTATCGGAGCCGATGCGGGTGAACCGCGACGATGCCGTTATTCATGCAGCGATAGACCCTCACCAGAATGCCCTGATCATTATGACTTCGGGTTCCAGTGGCCGGCCCAAGGGTGTGCTGCTGTCGTTGAACCAGTTGATGGCTTCGGTGGGGGGTACCAATACTTTTTATCAGTTTGCTGCGGGTGATCGGTGGTTGGCCTCCCTGCCGTTCTTTCATATTGGCGGTCTCATGATTCCCTGGCGCACGCTCTTGGGAGGTGGGACGGCGGTTCTGGTGCAGGACCCTGCGGAACTAGGGACAGCGATTCGCCGACATCGGCCCAACTTTTATTCTTTTGTGCCCACACAATTGCAACGGCTTCTGGCACAACGGGATATCTTATCCATGCTCCAGGAAGCCAAGGCGATCATTCTGGGGGGAGCTCCATGCCCACAGTCGCTATTGCAGGAATTTCAGAAGGCGCGACTACCGGTATCGTTAACCTATGGCCTGACGGAATCCGCATCGATGGTGACTGCGACAAATCCGGGTGAGATGGTAACTGACGCCCGCATGGTGGGACACTGCCTACCGGGCCGAGAAGTATGGCTTGTGGATGGAGTTGTGGCGGTTCGGGGCGACACCCGTTTTCTGGGGTATGTTGATCAGGAAAATTCGGAAAAACCATTCGATGAAGATGGCTGGTTTTTAACCCAGGATCTCGGTCAATGGGATGCAGCTGGTTGCCTGATGATTTTAGGACGACGGGACGAGGTATTTCAATCCGGCGGCGAAAATATTGCGCCTGATGTGATTGAAGCTGTTCTTCAGCCCCTGTTGACCAGTGGATCACTGCAAGTGGTGCCGGCAGCACACCCCGACATGGGGCACGTGCCGGCTCTGGTGATCTGGAGCCCCAATCATCCGAATATTGAGCTTCTGTTGGAGCAGTCGCGGCAAGGGCTAGCGGGCGTGCAACGCCCCCGCTCAATTTTTTGGTTTGAGGTACCTCTGACGATTGAATTCAAGCCGTCGCGGCGTAAGAGCCGCCGGATGGTGGAGCAATACCTGCAGCGGCAAGAAGTTCCCGATCATTTTTTCTATTTATGGGGAGAGGCGTGATGACGGCGAAGTCTTTGAAAATCGCCATCATTGGTGGAGGCCCGGCGGGATTTTTCAGCGCCATCCATGCCGCCGAATCTTGTCCTTCGGCACAGGTTGATCTTATTGAGGGAACCCAGCGCCCGCTAACCAAAGTTTTGATATCGGGTGGTGGGCGATGCAATGTCACCCATCACTGTTTTGAGCCCAAACAGCTGGTGCAGTTCTACCCGCGGGGATCACGGGAACTGATAGGGCCCTTTCACAGCTTCCAGCCCCGGGATACGGAAGCCTGGTTTGCCCGCCATGGGGTCACCCTGAAGGTGGAGTCGGATGGGCGCATGTTTCCGGTGACGGACTCATCCCGGACCATTGCGGATTGCCTGCGGGATGCAGCTTCCAAAGCCGGAGTTCATCTGAAGCTGGGGAAAATTGTACGGCATATTGCCCGGGACGCAGCGGGCTCTTTTTTTCTGACGTTTAAGGCTGATGACGTGGCAACCTACGATCGTGTCCTGCTGGCCACCGGCAGCAGCCCCGCCGGACACCAATTGGCCGCTTCACTGGGGCACCGTATCGTCGATCCAGTACCGTCCCTGTTCACCTTTGAGATTTCCCATCCCCTGTTGCAGGATATGGCGGGACAGAGTTTTTTGGATGTGCGGGCCGATCTTGCTTGGAATGGTGTGCGATCTTCTTATTCCCAGCGGGGACCGCTGCTGATCACCCACTGGGGATTGAGTGGTCCGGCGGTTTTAAAACTCTCGGCTTTTGCCGCCCGCGAATTGCATGATCATCATTACCAGGGGCAGTTGACCGTTTCCTTTTTTCCCGATGACAACGCCGAATCCCTGGCCCAAAAACTGGTGGCAGTCAAAAATTCTCAACCCAAAAAACAACTGGGGTCGGTGCCGCCGGAGGGAATCAGCCGGAAGTTCTGGGAGCAAATTTTAGCCGTGATGGGTTGGGAGTCTTCCCGGATTTGGCATGACCTCAGCCAAAAAGAAGCGCGCCAACTGGCGGAATATCTGACGGCGGTGCCGTTTTTAGTCAGTGGCAAGGGCGTTTTCAAGGAAGAGTTTGTCACCTGTGGGGGCATTGCCCTCATCGAGGTTGATTTCAAAACCATGCAAAGCCGTCTGGTTCCCGGCCTGTACTTTGCGGGAGAGATTCTGGATATCGACGGGGTCACCGGTGGGTTTAACTTTCAAAACACCTGGACCACCGGGTGGATTGCGGGGCGGCATATTGGTATAGACTCCTGATCTTCAACGGGAGCTTGATGTGAATCGTGGTGACTTCAATTGATTGGTCATCTATTCGGGTCTTCCGCTAAATGTGTGGACAGCATGACCTACGAATAGGCCAAAATAGCCAGGGCAAACCCCCTAAATCGGGAGCCGTGAGCTGTTAGAATTCAGCCGCAAAATCCCGAGCTGATTTTCATACCCGTTGTTCAATCAGGATTTAATCCAGCCCATCGTTTGCGGCTCATCCATTCGACCCCAAATACTTGATCCGCCATGGATTGATTGTGATAACGACATAGTAGCCGCAGATTATCCGCGTCATGGCCACCGCCCCGGGCCACCGGCGTCTTGTGATCGATTTCCAGCATCCTCCTCTCAGGGCAACGCTCACCAAACTGCGACACATAACAGCATTGCCCCCCATCCCGCAGCCACACC
>JAKQGS010000342.1 GCA_029556045.1 Pseudomonadota bacterium
CATGACAAGTTGTTCTCCAGTGATGTTTTTCTGCAAATTTCATGGGGAAAGAGTAAAATACCGGTCAGAATAATCAAGATTATAGAAGAGAAAATATCGACTTTTTCGACGTTTTTTAGATTAATACCGAACGTGCCCTAAATAGGGGGGTGTCCTTATAGAGGATCGCCTGGGGCTGAATGCCTTGGCGCCAAACGCCATGTTTGAGATTATCGGCCATATTCGTTTGATCGTCTTCGACAGAAAGGGCCAAAACCTTGATGTTCAAATCATGTAAAGCCGCTACCGCCACGGGATTCAGGCCATAGAGAGTAAAATCTCCAGTCAAGGATAAAGCCTTGTCAGCAAAACCCCATTCATGCAACAGCTGCCAGGCCCCGATATTGCCGACTTCAAAACGGCCCTCGATCACAGCCTGTAGACCCTTGACCCAGTGCTGCAATAGGGGTTTGTCCCAATCACGCACGATGGTTGGGATTGCAAGACGAAAGGGAATGTTAAAGCGACGGGTGAACGACTCCATCTCCCGGGCCAGTTCCTCAATGGTGACGGTACCAAGCATGGCCTTTTTCGGTTCAAAGACAATCTCCTGGATGGGCAGCCTATCTGAAGCAGACAAAATTTCCGCCAGATAACGGATATATTCGGGCCGATCGATTTTCACCGTTAGGCCGGAGTCATCGCGTTCCACCGAACCGGTAACATCATCCTGTGATTCGACTTCAGCCAGTGCCAATGCCGCCTGTCGCTGCATTCTCGCCTCATTGACGTCACCCAAAATGTCCGCCAAACGACGCTTTAGTCCCTTGGCATCCCGATCCGCCAGGTGCCAACCGGCTTCTCCTTCCAGACGCAAGTCTTCGCTGTAAAAACCAATATCACCCCAGATGCCAAAATGGTGGTGCATTCGTTCCTGGAGGGCTGGCCATGAGTTTGAATCCTGCCACTCACCCACATAAGATGCTTCCCCCAGCAAAGCGCCTGCCTTCTCCACCCGGATCTGAATGTGTAGGTTATGACCTGCGCGCTCCGCGATCACCCGAGTGGTGACAGGAATCAGAGGGCGGAGGCGGTATTCGGGTGGCGTTCTGGTATCCTGCTCGGTCCGTTGCCGCAGAGCATCGGAGCGGACCTTGAAAACTCGATCACCCACCTGCGGCAGGGCCAGTTGGGGGGGAATTTCAATGGCCACCTCGCCGCCGGGTGGGCATGAAAATGCTGCTTTGCCCGCCACCATCATCTGACGCAACGAAAACTGAGGCACAGCGTTCTCATACTTCTTCCGCGCCTGACTGATATCCCCGGCGACTGCCTGACCATGCTGGGGTCGTGAATGGTACACCGGCTGTCGGGTATCGATGCGCAAACCGTCAAAGCGATCCAGCGACGTCAGTGCGTGAAGGTAAATCATGCGCCCTTTGATCCGGCTGACGGTACCGGCCAAAACACCGACATGGGTGGGATTATCAAGGTCGATGACATTCTCATGATAGCGGCCTTTGACAAAAAATGATGTGGCTTGCCGCTGAAAAGAAAGCTGCAACTGTTCCCGCAGCTGCGCCTCCGATAGATCCAAGCCGAAACGTTGGGGGGCTTTGGGACGCAGTGTGGAATAGCCCACCGCCTCATCAAGCATCCGCCGGTAAAGGCGCACCACGGAGGCGACATACTGGGCGTCTTTCTTGCGTCCCTCAATCTTCAGGGTATCGACGCCAGCGCCCAAAAATAGTTCCAGATCCCGTGACGTATCGAGGTCCCGCATGCTGAATAGAAACCCGTGCCCCGGTTCATTGAGGATCTTATAGGGCTTGCGGCAGGTGTAAGCACATTCACCCCGATTGCCACTGCGGGCGTCCTGCGCGCCGGAAAAGAAACAAAGCCCGCTGTAGCTGTAACAAAGGCTGCCATGACAGAAGGCTTCGATTTCGATGACTTCTCGTGGTACATCCCGCCGCATACGCCGCAGTTCGGTGGCGGTCATCTCGCGGGCAACCACAACCCGTTTGAAACCAAGGGCTGCCGCCTGCAGCGCCCCGGCGGTATTGTGCACTGCTAATTGTGTTGATGCATGGAGACGCAGGGAAGGAAAATATCGTCGCGCCAGGCGGGCCACTCCCAAATCCTGCACAATGATGGCGTCCACCCCTACATTTTCCAGATCCGCCAGCGTCCGTATCAGATCTTTCAGCTCAGAAGTCTTGAGCAGTATATTCAGCGTGACCAATACCTTCATACCAAAATGATGAGCGAGGGGAACCAGGGCCGCTAGGTCTTCGATGGTAAAATTTTCGGCGCGGGAGCGGGCATTGAATTGCTTGAGACCGAGAAACACCGCATCCGCCCCCGCATTCAACGCCGCAAAAAACTGCTCGCGTCCACCCACGGGGGCCAGTATCTCGGGAACATGAGCAAGCTGAGCCTCACGCAATGGTCGCGCCGCATTGTCGGCTTGCGTGGATTCCACATTTGTTTTCAGGGGTTGGTCAAACACACGAATGTTTCTCTAAAATCCCATGTCTATAATAAGCGGTCTTCCGTACCATAGTTATTGAAGAATTTCATTAAAATATGACTGACGATATTAAAAAAGTTCCCATATGTTTCGGATGGTTATATAAATTAATTCATAATAGCCAGCTACGGAGGCCCCCTGGCTTCTCTGAAAGTGATCCGTGAGCGGGTCGCTATTGCCAAATAGTCTGTCCAAAATCCGAAGCCAGGCGAACTGGACATCGTCCACATTTCCCTTCAATCGGTCAGCCAGGTTCGTTGAGCGCTCCCCGAATTACGATCAAAATCATCGTGTTAATTTCATTGCTTCACGGTGGCAAACGACAAAAATGGGTGGTATAAGCCCGTTCCTATGGAAACGTCACAGCACAACCCTCACGTAGTTGATATCGTCTCCGTCGCATTTGGCGGCAAAGGCATTGCCCGTTGTGATGGCAAGGTCTGGTTTGTTGCTGATGCCATCGAGGGAGATCGGGTCATCATGAAGCCGATCGCGGAAAACAAGCGATACGGTGATGCGGTTATTGAGAAGATAGTGACTCCCAGTCCTTTTCGGTCACCCCCCCTCTGTCCGGTCGCTCATCCCTGTGGGGGCTGTCAATGGATGGGCGTAGACTATACCAAGCAGTGCGAGTGGAAGAAAAATTTTCTGAGCTCCGCCATCCAACGAATAGGAAAAATAAACGGCGAACAGGCGATCACCTTTTTACCCTCTCCCAACCTCTATGAGTATCGTAACCGGATTTTGGTAAGAGTGGAGGTGCAAGATGACGGTTCGGTCAGAACCGGATACTTTGCCAAGGGTTCAAAAACCCTGGTTCCCACCGGTCACTGCCTGATCGCGGCTGCCCCCGTCAATCAAACATTGGCATCCATCCATCAACTTAAATTTCCCGCAAATATGGCCAATACATTTAAGATCGAAATTCAAGAACTCCCCTTTAACGACCCGCAGGTGGCCATTACAGTTTACCCGGATCGCGAAGCCCCCGTGCCCCACCAGACATTGGTGGAAACCCTTCGGCAACTGCCCGATATTTTTTGGATTGGATTGGTCTGGGAAACGCGCGAGGCTCCTGAATTTCTCTATGACGAGCAATTTCAGATCAAGTTTTATTCACGGCCGGGACAGTTTCAGCAGGTCAATCGTCCTCACAATCAAACCCTGCGCCAACTTGTGCGTGATCTGGTTATGGAGGTCAATCCTAGCCGAATTCTCGATATTTTCTGTGGGTCGGGCAATCTCTCGCTTGGTCTGTCAGACGGACATCGTTATGTGGAAGGAATCGAATTTAATCCTGAGGCCATTGCCATGGCCAAGGAAAATGTCTCCCGCAATGGTCTCAAGGGAACCTGCTACCTCAGTGGCGACACCGAAAAACATCTGTGGAAAATTTATCGAAAGGGGGAAAAATTCGATCTTGTTATCGCGGATCCACCACGTCAGGGGATGTATGAGTCCCTGATCCCCTTGAAAAACATGGCCCCCAATGACATCATCTATGTCTCGTGCGACCCTACCACACTGGCGCGGGATCTGGCCTCATTGTGCCGCAACGACCTCTACCACATAGAGAAAATCTACGCGTTCGACTTTTTCCCCAATACTTATCATATTGAAACATTGGTAAAGTTGAAGAAGTCCTAAACTCCTCCAACTCCCGTCTGACTTTTAAACAGTTTTCTACGGTCATGGAGGAGACTGCAAGAATTTCTGCAGACCTGATTATAGGCTTTCTAACGAGAAACCGGCGTCTTGGTGGCTGGTGAATTTCGATTCTTGTACTTTGCCACCGGCTCCGCTTTCATTCGTTCTTTGACGGGATCTTTGCCCATAGGTACCGGAGTGCCAATGGTAGCCGCCAAAACCGGCTCTCCGCGGCGGTTTTTAAATCGTGTAGTTACGTTACCCTTTAGTTCATAGAGGTAGTTTCTACCTTCCAATGTTCCCTGCACGATAGTGTGGCCCACCATTTCTTCCAGATCTTTTCCTGCACCATACCGCTTGTAAAATCGCAGCTTGACCCGGTACTTCATAGTTTCCCGCGACCAAGCCTCCGGAATAGTCTCCACATGCCAATCACCGAAATAAAAGTGATTCACTCGTTCAATTCGGGCCCGCAACGTATGCTGAATCGTGGCCAGAGCCTGCGGTTTAAGGGTAGTTTTACCATCCTTACCTTTCACCGCCATAGGTTGATAAGGGATTAACTTCAAACCAATGCGAACCTGTGCCATGCGGGGAGCGCTCTTTCCGGAGCGCTCAGCGGACACGTTATTTTGCACATTGCCACTTTGATTTTTGTCGGGAGCTTGTACCGCACGGGCTGCAAAAGACCACAACATCGCCATCAAGATCGCGACCAGACGTGTCTGGCTGTGGACGATTTTCAACATTGTCGACTCCCATCATGGATCAATTTTTGATTCGCGGTTATGATTTAGATAATAACAAAGTTTAGCACCAACAACCAAAATACGATATTTGGAATAATGCGCCAAAGACCGCAAACAAATGAAAATTTCTGGATGGTTATCCTGGCCATTAGCTTTTCTATTGCCTGGATACTGACCATCCCCCGATATACTCGCCCTCTGAAAGGCGATAGCTATACGGTTCGGGGTCTGCAAATAGGATCCCGCCTGATTGAAGACTTTCAAAAGAGCCGGGGGCGTTTGCCGGCCAATCTCAATGAGGTACGGGTCTTTGGTAAAAATAATCTTTGGACCCGATTTATTCCTTACGATGGCTACGGCAATCGTTTTCTTTATGAAGCGGTCTCCTCACAGTACTATGTTTTGAAATCCTTTGGCTCTGACGCATTGGAAAACACCGCCCTGGCGGTGGAAGACCCGACGGCCACCAATATTCCCCCATCACCACCGTCGCCTCCAGTTTATCAACCTCCAGCCAAACCATCGCTGCGTTTCTATCCCAGTGCCCTGTTGATGGGAACCAAATCTCCCAAAAGTGCTTTTGTGGCGAGGCTGTTCATCGATTTCCCCAACCGCAAAAAACACCTGGTGGTGCGCCACCTCAAAAAAAAGCAGTTCACTCTGACCTCGCAACATGATCGCGTCGATGAATTTCTTTGGCTCCCGAATGGCTACCAAATCATTTACACTGCTTCCGGCATGGATCGGTATCAAGATGGGATTTACCTCTGGAACATCGTCACCAACGAGGTTGTCAACATCATGTCCCTGGTGCAGAAGTCCTTTATTCTGGCCCGCAATTACAATCCCGACCGTTACCTCATGAGCCTCAGTTTTATCGATGCAGTCACTCAGAATGTGTACGCCTTTATCGCCCCCAACACCGGAGAAGCCGTGTCACCGCGGGACTTTTTTTCCAGCAAAAATCTTTTTGCCATTAAAATTTCGGAAAAGTTCAAACGGGGCGTCACGGTGCAGCCGGCTCAAATCGACGACAATATCTTTCGGGAAGTACAACCGCTGGCCCAGGACATCCTGATCCCGTTTGTCGGCACAAGAGCTCAGAGTCAGTGGGTCAGACTGCCCTTAGCTGGCCACCCGCAGGAAGTGATTGAACAGTGGCAGGCCTATTCGGTGGAAAATCCCGAAACACCCATGTTTCCCTACAGTCTCTGGTGGCTGAGCTCAATTTACAGCGATGCCTATCACCTTCTCAAAAAAAACCAACCCACCGATGCACAGACCTTAAGGGCCTATGGCAGTGAATTGTCCCAAGCCCTGACTCGGCTGACCACTGCCCCCCCATATCTGCGGGCCACCGCCGCCTATATTCAAAGATCCCTGGCAGCCAAACAACCTCTGAATTACCATGTTTCCCAAATGTCCCTGCACTAAAAATTCACGCTATAAAGCTCTGGCCCCCATGCTCATTCACAGGTATAAATTCCCTCATAGTTGAGACCATCATCTAGCAAAGGAACCTCCAATGGCCCTCATGCCTGATCATGTCTACGTCGTCATCCTTGCTGGCGGAAGCGGCACCCGATTTTGGCCAAAATCCCGTCATTTATCCCCGAAGCAGCTTTGTTCCATCGGCGACGGTCAGCAGACCATGTTGGAAACCACCCTGCACCGAATCGATGGATTTGTGCCCCCGGAACGGCGGATGGTGGTCACCCATAGGGACCAGGTGGCCGGAACCCGGGCCGTCACGGGGCAGCAGTGCCCTCTGGTATTGGCGGAGCCCGACGCCAAAAATACCGCCAATGCTCTGGCGCTGGCGGCCATCGAAATCAAAGCCCGGTACAAGGGATCCCGTCCCCCCATCATGATTTCCCTGCACGCCGACCATGTGATCAAAAAGAAGGATGCTTTTCTTCAATGCCTGCAGGAAGCCGTCGCGGTCGCTGAACAGGGCTACCTCACCCTGATGGGCATCGTGCCCGACTACCCAGAAACCGGATATGGTTACATCGAAAAAGGCTCTCCCCTGCCGGGACATTCAATATTAGCCACCACCGTGCAAAGTTTTCGGGAAAAGCCGGAGCTTCCATTGGCCCGGGAATACCTGCAAACCGGTCGCTTTCTGTGGAACTCCGGCATGTTCATATGGCAGGTGGATGTCATCCTGCGGGAGTTGGCGGAACGTCTGCCGGTCACCGTCAGTAAACTGCAGACTCTGTTGCATGACTCCGGCAAATCCTCCTTTACAGAAGTACCCCCTGATCGATTGACTGCGGTTTATAGCGAATTGCCCAAGATTGCCATCGACAATGCCGTCCTTGAAGTCAGCCGCAATGTCGCCGTTATTCAATCGGATATCGGCTGGCAGGATGTGGGAAGCTGGAACGCCCTGACGCAATGTTTTACCACCGATGCCTCCGGAAATTACATCCAGGGAGATGTCATGGCGATCGATACCAATGGCTCCACGATCGACTCTGATGGACCTTTTGTGGCCTGTATCGGCTTGGAAAATATGGTAGTCGTCGCCGCCAAGGGGGCGATTTTGGTTTGTCCGCAGGATCGCGCACAGGATGTGAAATTGATTGTCGAACGACTTAAGGAGCAAAAGCGACTGTCACTTGTCTGAACATTAAAGCATTTGATAGCCGTATAAAACCTTAAGCCCCGTGGCAAAATAAATTTTATCTTCAAATAGCAGGGGAATTCCTTCCAGACTCCCCTGCACATCATCATGCCAGAGGATCGTCCCGTCGGAGGATGACATCGCAAAGATCCGACCATTGGCACCGGTGGCATAAATCACCTTTTCCCCCACCATCACCGATGTCACGGTTTGATGGATTCCCGACTTCCATAGAACCCGCCCGGTGGTCATCTCTAGGGCGTGAATTTCGCCGTTTTGGCAGCCGAAATAAGCCACGCCTCCACGGGAGCTATTGGCAGAGATACCCGGCAAATCTTGCCGCCACACGGCTTTGGGCGAAGCCCCCCCCCCCAACAGCATGGTCACCAAACCATCGTAACGGGACACCAGAATCTTGTCCCCGTCCACAAATAGGTCACCCACAAGATCACGAAAGGAGCTATCACTATAGGCTGGATTATATTTCCAGTTAGCTTTGCCAGTACTGAGATTCACGGCGTGAACTTCACCGGTGGCGGTTCCAAAATAGATGATCTCACCTTTGACAGATATTTTACCTGACGTCGATACCATCAACTTGTCCGAGGCACCCGCATCATAAATCCATTTGCTTTGCCCGGTCTGAAAGTCCACGGCGTATAGCTGCTGACTCGCTGTCAGAGCCAGTAGGGTGGTCCCCCCCAGCTCAAAGGGGCGACTCACAAATTTTGCAAGTTTCGATTCCCATACTTTTTTGCCGGTCAGTATTTCTAGCTTGAGGACCCGACCGTCACGAAGTCCGACCACCGCCCAACTGCCAAACAATCCAACGGGCGCGGAAACGTCACTATCCAGCTTTTGCCACCAGAGGATTTTGCGCTCCTTCAATGAAAAACCCATCAACCACTTTTGATCAACGGCCCCCACTAGGGTGTCGCCAGACAAGATCCAACTGCTGGTGTCGATGGACCCCACAGGTTTGACCTCGTCAATTTCTTCATTCAACTTGACGAGCCCCGCGCGAAAGGGCCGACACGGTGTTTCGTCACCTTGTCCAGCAATACAGAGGTTTTCTGTTTTGGTTGGCCCGGAGACGCAGCTTACTAACCAAAAAAGCATCGTGAAAATTTGCAGAGAACGAATGATAGGCATAGGAGTGGTATCCGATTACAGGAGGAGGGGTGAGCGCTTCACCCCGGGATCAGCGCACAAGAACCTTGAGACTGCGGGCGCGATCCGCTTCCGCTGTCTCGGCGTGATCCTTGATCAAAGTCTCTATGGCTTTCAGAGCATTGTCCTTGTCTTTTTTGTGAATCATGATCTCGGCGCGGGTCAGCAGCATACGGGGCTTGAGAGAGGCCGGTGCTTTCTTGTCCAACAAGTCGACCTCCTTAACCGCTGCATCCCAATCACCCAGATCTTCCAGAACTGCGATCAGCATAAACCGCCCCTGAGACTGGAAATAACCATATTTTTCAGAATCTGACGCTTTGAGAATCTGCTCCAGGATGGCCCGGGCATCCGCTTGTTTGCCTTGTCGTACCAACCAGCCGGCATAACGCATCCCGGCCACCCAGCCCTCTGGCTGTGAAGAATACTTGTCGTAAAAACCCTTGAATTCAATCGCTGATTTGCCGTGATCAGGCTCGATGTTATCAATTTTGGCTTGCAGGGCCTTGACTTCCGGATCTTCCGCCAACGCCTTTTCATCCATCGCCGGTTTGGCTTCGGCTTTCGCATTTGCCTTGGGATCCTGAGCCGCAGGGGATGCGGTTCCCCGTTTTTTGTTTTTCAAATCTTCAAGGCTTTTACTGAGCGTTTCCCGCTCTTTCGACACAGTTTCCAACTCTTCGCTGTAAACAGCTTCGATTTTGGCAAATTCCTCGCGTCGACCATCCTCACGCCAATCCATCCAAAAACGTTGACCAAAGCCCAGAGCTGCGACCAGGGCACCCAGGCCGATAACCAGTCCCACAGCTTTTTTATTTTTAATCAAAAGGTCTATGATTTCAGCGACTTTAACCTGAAACAGATCGGGACCTTTTAACTGTTTTTCCAATTCCTTGTGATCACTCATGGATATTCGCAACCCCCGTTACCATTGGCATGGATCATGACGCTTAAATTAAAGTCATGATATTATAATCAAAGAACAATTTGCGCTAGAATTAATTCCGCATGCAGCCACAAAACACCCTCCCGGTGTGCTGGCAAAGGGGGCAATATGGGCACCAGCGGTCTCGGCAGACTCATGGTGAAAGAGGGTCTTCTCAGCGAGCAAGACCGCGCCATCATTACGAAATCAACCGGATCGGAGTCCTCGGGATTCGCCAAGGGGATCCTAGCCACCGGCATCCTCAACGAGCGGGAGCTCGCGTCTTTGCTGGCAACATCGACACACTTCCGGGTGGCTCCGCGGGATTTTTTACAGGAAGCGGATCCCAGCGCCATCAACCTATTTCCCGTTCCCCTGCTGGCCAGGTTGGAAGTACTGCCACTACGTGTGGAAAGCAATATCCTGGTGGTGGCCATGGTGGACCCCCTGGATAAAACTCTGCTGCGTTACCTGGAGTTTTTCTCCGGCTATGACGTTGAACCGGTCATCGCCCCTCTGTCCGTGATTCACGCTGGCTTAAAATCCGTGATACCGGATTTTACCCCGGAGCCATCATTGCTCGAAACCTTCCTTTCGGCCCATCTGCCCACATCATGGCAGCAGCTTAAGATGAAGCATGACTTCCATCTCTCGCCCATGCGTTCCCATGGCGGTGGGTCTGGGCCTAGCCACTCCAGCGCGCTGGCCAACCAGGACTACACGTCACATGAAATGGGATCCGAAGATCTTCTGAACGAGTCCTTCTCCGACATGGGTGGGGGGGAAGACTATGTCCTGGAAACCGATGCAGAACTCTCAGAAGATCTCTCACTGGATCAGGAATCGGACCTGGGGGATATCAATCTCGACGACATTGGCCCGGGAAACAGCGTTGATCTGGAAGATCTTGGCCCCCTTGAGGATACTGACCTGGCGGCTGATGGAGCTGCCGGCAATTTGGGCGAACTGGGGGAAAGCGGTTCTTCACCCGGACTGGATGACCTGGGGGATGATCTGGAATCCCTCGATGTCCGCGACGAGTTTTCCGAACCGGAATCCACCCTCTCGGCGGATCTCTCTCCAGCAGACGAACTTGAGTCCGAGGCCGAAATGACTCTCCCCATGGGGGACAACGTTTCGCTAGAGGAGTCCTCCAACTCCGACGAGCTCGGGGCAGTCCCGGGTGAGGACGATGCATTCTCGGCAGAGGGAGACCTGGGGGACGATTTAGCCATGGAAGAACGAGCCGAGCCAGTTTCTGTTGGTCGCATGGCTGCATTGAGTGAGGAGTTGGAAGGGGAACACCTCGACGGACTGAGAGAAATGAAGGACGAAGAAGCCACCGCCATCATGGATGACGACTTGGAGAATGTTGCAAACGACGAAACCGATATCACGATGAGTGGGCTTGCGGATGACAGTGACATCGGTAGCGACTTTGAGGGTGAATTAAACGTCCTCACCGAGGATTCCGCAAATTCCCTGGATAGCACCATGGCTGACGAAAGCGACACGAGTTCAGACGATTTCAATGAATCGGTGACTGACAGCGATGAATTGACCAGTATGGAAGATGATATCGCCATGCACCCAGGTGAAAGCAACCTAACGGCTGACGATGGTTTGCCCGAAGTGGATGATAGTCTCGCGGACTTCACGGATCTTGAAGGTGACACCATGCCGGCAGTGATCGATCCAATGGCGACCATTGCGGATCTGGAAATGGATGACGCTCCGGTTCCACCCGCGACCATGTCCCCCCTTTCCATCAGCGATATCGTGGCAAGCCTTAATCAGGGACTGTTGGGACTTAGCATGAGCGCCACCACCGAAGAAGCCCTGGCGATCACGCAGGATGTTCTGTCCCCCTTGATGCCGCTGGGTGTCATCATGGTGCAAGACAGCAAACAACCCCGACTCATCACCGGTTGGCAGTCGGAGCAGGACCAAGGGGTTACACCGCTGAAGACCGATGATCTCAAGGAAATCCTGGCGTCCTCCTCCCTGTGGCAACACGTGGTTGAGCAGCCCAAACAAGGCTGGATCACCGGCATCACCTGGGACGGCAAATCACGACCGCTGGCTGAGGGAACCGTCAGTGCACAGCTGGTGATGGAAGATCTGCAACAAAGGAAAATAGTGCTGGTGGGCCATGTCTACGCTGAGTGTGTTCAGCATCCTGCGGTCGAAGATTTGGTCACGCGGACATTGGGATTGTTGAGTTCAAGGCTGTGACCCCCTCGATAAAGGGGGAAGGGGTGGTTGGCTGGCAGGTATGAGAGTAGGAGCAGTTCAGGGACAAGTAGTAAGAGCAGCAGCTTGGACAGTTTGAATCATCTCATCAAA
>JAKQGS010000355.1 GCA_029556045.1 Pseudomonadota bacterium
GGGGAGTTGGGCTATTCCCTGTCGACTGCTTATGGCGCGGTGATGGACAATCCCAAACTGGTGGTTTTTTGCGTGATTGGAGACGGCGAGGCCGAATCCGGTCCCTTGGCCGCCTCCTGGCATTCCAACAAGTTTTTGAATCCCGCCGAATCGGGTGCCGTGTTGCCGATTTTACATGTCAACGGTTACAAAATTAACAGTCCCACCGTCTATTCCACGATGAGCAATGAAGAGCTGACGGATCTGTTTAAAGGTTTTGGCTATAAGCCATATATAGTGGAAGGGGATCCGGATGTTTTACACGAGGAAATGGCCCGTAAAATGGACGAGGTTTATCGTGATATTCAGGAAATTTGGCGGCTGGCCCGTGAGGAGGGAAAGGTCATGCGCGTCAAATGGCCGATGATTGTTCTGCGTTCAATGAAGGGCTGGACCTGTGTCCGCAATATTGCCGGGAAACGGATTGAGGATAATTTTCGCTCGCATGGTATTCCGCTCGGTGATCCTGTTGGTGATCCCGAACAGTTTCGGGCCTTGAAAGGCTGGCTGGAATCCTACAAAATCCGCACGCTGGTAGACGGCAAAGGGCGTCCGTTGCCAAAACTGATGAAGTATTTACCCAAGGGGGATTTGCGTATGGGCAAGTGTAAATATGCTTATGGTGGTAGAATGGTAAAAAACCTGTCTATGCCGCGGCCGGAGAAATTTGAATTCCGTGGGGAACATGGTGAAGTGATGGGCCAAAATACCCGAATCGCCACCGACTGGCTCAATCAGGTTTTTGTAGAAGATAAGAAGAAAAACAGGTCGTTGCGCTTTTTTTGCCCGGATGAGACGGCTTCCAATAAAATGGGTAAACTGTTTGAGGGCGGTGGCCGGGAGTATCTCTGGCCGGTTAAACCTGAAGATGAAAACATCTTCACCAGCGGGCGAGTCAGTGAATTGCTTTCCGAACATACGATGCTGGGCCATCTTTTGGGCTATATATTGACCGGTCGTCATGGCATGTTCGCCTCTTATGAATCTTTTGCCATGGTCAACGTCAGTATGATCGATCAGCATTGTAAATTTATTAAGCAGGCCAAAAGAATCAAGTGGCGTAAACCGATTGCTTCGCTCAATTATCTGCTTACCTCCAATTGCTGGCGCCAGGAGCATAATGGTTTTTCACATCAGAACGTTGGTTTTATCAGCAATGCCCTCGAGCGTCACGGCGACTTTGTCTCGGTCTATTTCCCGCCTGATGGCAACAGTCTGATGGTCACGTGGGAGCAGAATCTGAAGAGCCGCAACCGGGTCAATGTGGTGGTGGCCGGTAAAACCGATCTGCCACAGTGGTTGAGTGTGAAGGAAGCCCGTCGCCAGTTTGCCGACGGGGTGATGGTTTGGGACTGGATTGATCCGGATGGGACCAAGGATCCCGATGTGGTGTTTGCGGCGACGGGCGACTATATGATTGAGGAAGTGGCTGCCGCCGTTGATATTTTGCGACATGAGATTCCCGAGTTCAAGACACGCTTTGTCTGTGTCAGCGAGTTGACGTCCCTGGGTTTGGGAACCGCCGATCGCCCGTTGGATAACGCCCATGTGGAACTTTTTG
>JAKQGS010000358.1 GCA_029556045.1 Pseudomonadota bacterium
AACAGGAGTTGAAAGGTTGGTTCGTGCTCAATCAAGCCGCCATCGAGGCTGCCGCTCAGGAAGTCTTGGACACCATCCGCTTGGAGGAGCCTCCCCTCTTTTTGCCGGAAATCAGCACCGCCTTTCCCGCGGTGACCTTTGCAGGCATGCCCAGCTCGGCTTTGCCGAATTCCCAGGAACCAATATCCAGCATAGCATCCGCAAGCGGACTTCAGGTTCAATATGCCAATGACGTTAAAATGGGCTCCTTCCTGCGGTTCAGTCTGGCGCGGGCAGCCGCCCCCTGGTTTCTGCGGAACAAGGGTCTATTGATTCCGGAAGAAGTCGGTTCCGTCCATGAAGCGGTCATCCGCGTGCAATCCAATGTTTTTGCCGCTTACCTGCTGACACCCACCCCTATGGTGCGGCGCGAGCTGGCCAAGGCCTCCCCTAACCGCAGCATTGTGACTCAACTGGCGGATATGTTTTGGGTGTCGAAAGGATTTATGAACCAGCGGCTGAAGACGATTCTAGAAACCCGATCCTGAACACGAAGGGATCGTGGTCTGGCCGATCCCTACTCCGTTTCTTCGTCTTGTTTTTTCACTTCGATCAGGGATTTGCCGTCCGGCAGTGAGAGCCACTGTTCCGAGGTCAATTCCACAAACTTGACACCCGTATTTCCCGGCTTTTTGAGAAAATCTTCCGGATCCAACTCCCGCTTACGGCATTTTTCAATGCGATACAGTTTGGAATAGTAAGTGACGTACTTCCCTTCCAGCCCCTTACAGGCCTCGTCCAGGGGAATCACGTCGATACCAGCTTTGCCATTCAGAATTTTCTCGTATTCGCCATCCAGAATCGACGGGATCTCCTTGCCCACTTTCAGGGCGTGGTACTCCGCCTCATCCAACTCAATGATTTCCCCGTCCCCCTTGCGATGCTTTTTGCGGTGAGCCTCCAGGGTTTCCAAATCTGGAAAGGGGCGTCGCAGGCATTTCTCCACATACTCGATATCACCCCCTCCGAGGATGATGTAACGCCCTTCCAGATCGCTGCACCCCCGTTTACGGGGCAAGGCAGCAGGCCGGATCGGCGTACCGACATCCAGCATGGCGATGGTGTCCTTATCCACCCCTACGACCTTATGTCGTAGATTGATGGTGCTGACCTGCTCTGCCCCCACGATTTCCCGCCGTTTGCAATTTTCCACCTTGAAAACCTGATCGTAGAAACCGATATAGCGCCCTTCGTACTTTTGACATTCCGCCTTTTTTTGCCCTGCAGTGTACTCTTTGGGTTGAGGGGGTTTCCATGCAGGGGGGGCGTCTTTATCAGGAGCCGTGGTTTGCTTCCCCGTCGCTGCCGCAGGTTTGTCCTGCGCCATGGCACCCCAGGAAAACGCCGCTATCAATAAACTGATCAGATACCGCATAGCTGCCCCGCACTTACAATAAAAAAGAGACCCGGCCTGACTGGCCGGGTCCTTTTATCATAATCTGAATTTCCGGTTTTCCAAAGAAAATCCTGGGATTCATCAGGAAACGGACCCGCCATAGCCTCCCAGCAAGTCGGAAGCCCGCTCCACGAACTGTTGCATAGAGTCCGGCGTGAATTTGCCGTTCTGCATATAAGCCAGATCGTAAATGTGCTGCACCATCAACCGCAGCTTGTCCTCTTGCGGGGCCAGGCCGCCGGCAAGGGCCAACAGGTTTTTGACGGCGCTGCTGTTGGGATTGACCAGCAGGGTCTGCTCCACTTCAAAATTGTCCATGGTGGAAATAAACTGGTTAAAACGCCCCATTTCTTTCAGCCGACGCATGTTTTCATCCTGCACCAGAATGGCGGGCAGACGGGATGATTTAAGGTTTTCTACGCGGATCTTAAGTTTGTCATTAGTGAGATACTTGCGAAACAGGCCTTCCACCTTTTCGGTGACGGTTTTGGGATCGACGTTATCCGTGATCAGATTGCTGGCAGGTTCCACCAGACTCTTCAGCACATCCGCATCCACCCGCTGAAATTGAAATTTCCGGCCGGACTGCATCTCCAGGTAGGGGAAAAAGTGTTGATCAATCATGGTTTCCGCGATCAGGACTTCGATGCCGTTTTCCCGGAACAACGACAGGTATCCCGCCTGCATGCTGCGATCAGTGGCGTAGATGATCTTGCCGTCGGTTTTGTCCTTCATCCGCTCCAGATATGCGTCAAGGGAGGTAAACTCGTCTTTGGTATTCCGGTAAATCAGATGATCCACCATCCGCTCATAAAACTTATGATCCCGCAACATGCCGTATTTGATGAAAGCATGGATATCGTCCCAGTACTTCTCGAACGTCTCCTTTTCATTTTTAGCCATGCCCGTTAGCTTGTCCGCCACCTTCTTGGTGATGTGATCCCGGATGGTACGCACCTGGGGATCGTTCTGCAGAAAGCTGCGAGACACGTTGAGGGGCAGATCCGGGCAATCGATAGCCCCCTTCAGCAGGGTGAGAAATTCAGGGATCAGCTCCTTGGGATTATCAGCCACATAGACCTGATTGGAGTAAAGTTTCACTTCACCCTGGGAGGCATCCAGCTCGTGCTGCAGGCGTGGGAAAAACAGAATCCCCTTGAGTTTGAAGGGATAGTCCACATTGAGATGAATCCAGAAGAGCGGATCCGCGGCCGTTGGAAACAGCTTGTGAAAAAACTCCTTGTACTGCTCATCCTTCAGCTCCGATGGTGATTTAGTCCACAGGGGAATCGGATCGTTCACCTGCTCCCCTGCCAAATGGATCGGGTAGCGGATAAAGGTGCAGTATTTATTTAAAACCTCACGGATAGTGGAGGTCTCCAGCATTTCCTTGGAATCGTCCGCAATGTGCAGCGTAATGGTAGTTCCGATATCCTTGCGGCTTGAGGAGGTCAGCACAAACTCAGTGCTGCCATCGCAGGACCAGTGGGCCCCCACCGCCCCTTCCTGGTAGGACAACGAGTCGATTTCAACCTTGTGAGCCACCATAAAGGCCGAATAAAACCCCAGGCCGAAATGGCCGATAACCTGATCCTCGTCCGCCTTGCCCTGGTATTTTTCCACAAACTCCTGCACCGACGAAAACGCCACCTGATTGATGTAACGCCGCACCTCGTCCGCCGTCAGGCCGATCCCGGTATCGGTGATGGTCAAAATGCCCTTGTCCCGGTCCACATCGATGGTGATGCGTGGGGCCGCGGTGTTGGTCTTCACCTCCCCGAGTAAACTCAGTTTTTCCAGCTTCAAGATCGCATCGGTGGCATTGGCCACCAGCTCCCGCAGGAAAATCTCCTTTTCCGAATAGAGCCACTTTTTAATGATGGGGAAAATATTTTCGGTGTGAATCGATATCTGACCCTTTTCCATAGACACCTGGTCTCCTGCATAATTTAGCGACAATGGACTGAAATGACCCCTGATCAATAGTTTCGGCGTAAGTTATAAGGTGAATTGCAGCCCTGTCAAGAATGGCCCCAAGATCGGCGCGACTTATGGCAACCTTTTTTAACGTAAAAAAATTAAGCGCTAAAAGAATCCTCCCTGCTTAAGCACTCCCCCAACACAGGCACTCGACTCCAGATTAGCTCAAATTATCATGTATTATCAGATTGTTACAAAACTTTACATTTCTTCACCTAAGTTGCCCGACGGCGAGAAGTAGCGACACAGAGCTATCGTTTTGGCAATGTAACTGCCAGTTCCAAATAAATCTTGGTTGAGGAACCCCTGGAGTCGCTCCAGCGCCCGGTCAACGTGCCGTGCCCAGCCAAAACCGCAGCACAAACGTCTCGATAGTTTTATCCTGCCATGTCACCGGCATGATTTGCACGTTGGATGCAAAGCCCTGACCCTCCATCGCGGACACAAAATCCTGGAGATAGGCCCGCCCGGGGTCGGTGATGATGACCCTGCCCTGGGGAGACAGGTGCTGGCGGATGAAAGCCGCCAAAGGGATCGGCTGTTCCGCGGAGTAGAGAACATCGCTGCCAATGATCCAGTCATAACACTGCAGATCAGGTGACAGAGCCAGCCAACTGCCCCGTACATAGGTGAGGGAATCATCGGGGAGGCCATTGGACCGCAAATTTTCCCGCAGGAAGGCCTCCACGTCCGGATGATAATCCATAGCGGTGACCTGAGCCCGCTGCTTCAATGCCACCATGGCAGGAACCCCCAAACCGCACCCAACTTCCAGAAGGGAACGTCCTCGCAGTTGGTCATTGGTTTCCGCGGCCACATTGCGGGCCAGCGATAATGCCGAAGGCCAAAGGGTGCCAAAGTAGGGACACAGATCCAGATCCTGCGGCACATCCGGCTGAATAAACATGTCGTCCACGGTTTGATCAAAATCAACCAACACCTGCAGATCAAAGGACCAGGGATGAATCTCCACGGTCTGGCGTTTGAGTTTGTACTGGAAAACAAAAGTGTTCATTCGGATAGTTACCGCCCGTGATTAAAACTGGTAGAATTACCTACATTTGTTGCCCCAACACCACAAGCAAATATGAGGCAGTCATGACCTTTGGTCGGCAAAAGGAGGCTTTTTTTGAGCAAATAATCCAGCTTTTTGCTCGTTGGTTGCCACCGGACATGAAGGACCAGCCAGATACCCTGCGTAAGGCATCGCTGATCATCGGCACCAATTTTGTTGTGGTATCTTTCCTCATACCCTATTGGGCCTATGAGAGTTACCACCGGGGTCCACTCCACCCCGGGGCACTTGCCAATCTGATCTGCATTGCCGGCCTTCTCCTCATGGTTCCCATGATCCGTTATACCCGCTCCTTGGTCTGGACATCCCTGATTATGCCCACTCTGGGAATCATCGCCCTGCCCCTGTCGATGGTGGACAAGGGCTGGATCTTTGCGGACGAGTTGATGTGGTTCAGCCTTCTGCCGACTGTAGCCAGTTTTCTGGCAGGCCCCGTGATCGGCCTGGTCTACACAATAGCAGGGGTGGCGACGATTATCGCAATCGCGGTTTACCAGCACCTCCATACACAGTTGCCCCATAATTACACCACTCAGGACCTTATCCACCGAACCGTATCGGCCATATCCATCGTATTCTTGGCTTGGGTGATCTCGGCAATTTACGAGGTAGTGCGACGAGCAGCGCAGCGCCGGGCGGAAGAGGCCCAGCGCAGCACCGAAGAGCTTTCACGGGCCCGCATCCGCTTTCTGGCCAATATGTCCCATGAGATCCGCACCCCCATGAACGGAGTGCTGGCCACTGCGGAAATTCTACTGGACTCTCCCTTGAACAGCGAACAGAAAAGATACGCGGAGACCATTCGCCAAAGTGGCTCCGACCTCCTGGTGATCATCAATGACATCCTGGACTTTTCCAAGATCGCGGCCGGCAAGATGCCTTTGGACAGCAAGCCCACCGACATCCGAACCATGTTGAACGATCTGAAGCAAATTTTCGAGCCGCTGGCCCAAAAAAACGGCATCACCCTGGTGATTCATATCGATGCCCAGATTCCGTCCTACTTTCGTGGCGATCCCATTCGATTGCGCCAGGTTCTAATGAATCTTTTGGGTAATGCCATCAAATTCACATCCACCGGCACTGTCACCCTGACCTCCCGTTACGAGGCAAGCAAGACAGCCGATCACACGATTTCTTTTGAGGTCACCGATACCGGCATCGGCATTGCCGCCGATGATTTTGAAAAGATTTTCAAGCCCTACTCCCAGGTGGACACCTCTGCCAAACGCCGTTACGGTGGCAGCGGACTGGGCCTGGCCATCAGCAAAGCTTTGGTCGAAAGCATGGGAGGCAGCATGTGGTTTGAAAGCCAACTTGGCCAGGGGAGTACCTTTTCCTTTCAGATCCCCTGCCACGCCACCGCGCCGGAATCCCCGACGCCAATGCCTTCGCTGCGACAGTCGTTTAACTACCGGGTTCTGGTGGCGGAGGACAACGAGGTCAACCTGCAGGTCCTCACCACTTTGTTGCAAAAACTTGGCATGAAACCGGAAGTTGCCCGCAACGGCCAGGAGGTCCTGGACGAGCTAGAGCGTCACTCCTATGATGTGATCTTTATGGATTGCCAGATGCCCCAGCTGGACGGTTTTGAGGCCACACAGCGCCTGCGCCAGAAGTTTCCCAACACAAAAATCAAAGTGATCGCGCTCACCGCCAGCACCATGCCGGAGGACCGCCAAAGGTGTATGCAGGTGGGCATGGACGACTTTCTACCCAAGCCCATCACCCGTGAAAGCCTATCGCGGGTTTTGAACAATATTGCGGGATAGACCTAGCACCATTCAGCGACAACAGCGTGCCGCTCAGAATAGACTGCGCAAAACTGAAGTAAAGCACCAGTCCTACCCCATCCACCACCATTAGTAAGAAGCTATTGTCGCATGGCATACCCGATATAGCCCACCGCTGTGAGCTTCGTGAAGCGAAATGAAAAATCAGGATGAACACGACGTTGCGATAGAGACAACCAAAATGCCTTTGATTCCCAACTGGGTCGAATTCCCGTGACAAATTGTGGTTGCAGATTGGCATTCACGCACATCTTCGCTAATTCGCGAGGGGTGATAAACATACGATACAGGTGCATGTGCTCTGGGCAATCGTTTGAAAAGAATTCCACCGCTTTAATCACCAGCAGAAAAGACAACCAGGTGCGATTAAATGTGTGATAAACCAGAATTCCACCTGGTTTTAAGACGCGAGAAGCTTCCGCAATGGCTCGACCGGGTTGATCCACGTGTTCTAAGAAATCTAACATGATGACAGCATCGTATTGCGCATCTGCATCTGGCAAAGCATAGGCATCGGCAACTTCATATTCGACAGTCGCTTGTGGGGGACGATGCTGACGGGCTATCGCTAATGAGCCAGCAGACATATCAATGCCCTTCACCCGGTAGCCCAGTGCACCTAAAGGATTGCTAATCAGACCGGCGCCACAACCAATATCGAGAATCTTGGCATGGTCCGAAATTTTTTCCTTCCTTAACGATTCCTGTACAAATTGAAGTTTTATCGTGGATTCAGCCCGCAATAGAGCGATGGGATGAGACTCATCGTCATACCACCGATCTCCCAATTGATCATAAAATGCATTGTTGATAGTCGGTTTTGTGATGTTCATCAGTCTATCCTTTGATTTTAGTGTTTGGATGCAGTTTTGTGCATCCAATAAAAGAGCTGAATGGTCAAAATGCCAGCAATCAAAGGAGGGAGATAAATCAATCCGGATTGATCGCCCCAGTTAAAAGCCCACAATGTGCCAATGGCGATGAGAAGAGGAGCATGAATTAAAAAGAGAATACTATGCAGCCATTGTTCACCGGCAGAACAAAGATCGGTATGAATCCATTCATCCTTGGTCACGCATAAACTCGAAACAATGGACAAAACGACAAATAATTTAATGAGGATAGGGTTCGGTTGCGTATAGGCCGCCAAGCTGACGGGGAGCATAAATACCAAACCATCCACAGGGTGCCCCCAAACCTCCCAGCGGGGCAAACCGCGGCGTCTATGAAACCAGAGTTCATCGATGATCATGGCCATACACTGCACGGACAAACCAACCCAGGTGGCCGTGATAAGCCACGAAAGATCCATAACTAGCGTCCTTTCCGCAAAAGATTTGCGGTCATTGTCAAGCCAGGACCAAAAGCCAGCGATACAATCAATTCCCCCTCCTGAACTTTCGGGTCCTGAGCGATGGCATGCCAAACATGAGGTACTGTACAGGATGACATATTGCCATAGTTTCTAAGGACCAGGGAGCTATGTGAATACGCTGACTCATCCAGTTTCAATGCTTCGGCCACACTTTCTATGATACGCGGACCACCCGGATGGATCGCAAAACGTTGGATATCACCGATGGTTAAACCATGGGAATGAAGAAAACTTTTCAAAACTGTGGGTAAATCAGATTTGATCACATGCGGAACCCTGCGGTTCAAAGTCATCTGAAAAGCGGAATCCGCTACCCTCCAGGTCATTTTATCCAGCGAGTCCGGAATGATGGTTTCGCAATATCCCAGATGTGCCAATGCTCCATCTTGATAGGAGCGCCCCATGTCGATACGGATAGCGCCATCCGCAAACAAGGTATTCATCACAATCTGATCGGCGTCGGTGGCGGCAGGATGCAGGTGCAGCGTGCATAATTCAACGAGAAACAGGCTGATCTGATCCGATGCGATCCTGTTATTGGACAATAGGAGCTGATGGGCAAGATGGCAGGCCGGCATCACCGCATAACACCCCATATGCCCGAGATGAAGAAGTTGCGTTTGCGCGTTCCAACCGCGTTGCGTCACAAGTTTTTGCATGGCCGTAGGAGCGTCATAGCCTGTGCATGAAACCTGGATACCATATGATGGCGCTTGATCAAGATCTCGATAAGCTTCAGCGATCAATTGTGCAGAATATTCCCCAAACAACCTCATGCGATTTTGCAGGGACGGCTCATACCAGAGGGAGTTTTTTTTGAGAGGATCGATCCGAAAGAGCTCCATCGTTTCCCAGTTTTGATGGGTATAGTCCGAAAGAAATGTATGGCGCGCATCAATCGATCCCCCCGTGAGCAGCCTTTCATACAAATTCAAAGCCCGGGAGATGGATTCGGATTGAGTTAAAGAAGCATGCGAATGGGATGAGTCCAAGGCAATGCGCTGCAATGCTTTCATAAGCCATCCCACACCATCGGCTTGAGGTACGACAGCACCAACCTTGAGGGGTCTAAGTAAGTTGATATAAGAAGCGGGCTTCAAATTCATGTGATTCTCTTTTTCGAACGTCGATTTTAAACTACCCTATTTCCAATCGAGAACTCTGTCAATGATCTCAAACTAGCGGAAAAAAGCTCATGCCAAGATGGCAAATTTATAAACCTGTGCTGGTGAGTCTGACGTTGCTAACGGCAACCAGTCCAACCTTTAGTCAAGAATGGGTGAAACACTCCACGTTTGAGGTTAAAAATCCGCAGCGGGATGAACTCTATTATTTGGGAGAGGAAACCCAAACAGTGGCAGGAGAAGATCTTGTCAAGGAAACCACCTATTTCACTCCAATCCAGCGCAAGACCGTGCAAACCGAATCGTGCACCGTGACTTTGCGGGATCTTCAGGTGAAACATTACGAATCAAACAACCAGGAAACCGGCGAGCAACTCAAAGTGAGTGTGAAGGATGCCCAGAACTTGGAGATCACGCATTTCGATCCGCAGACCATGAAAAAGCCTCTGCAGAAAACGATGGACCAAAAATCAGGTTTTCTTGGCAAGATTCTCCATCAATTGATAATCCGCCATTGGGCGGAGCTTGCCAATCCCGGATATTTTGACTTCAAACTGCTCGTGCCCCACCGCTTTGATTCCTTCCACTTCAAAATCCGTCGTGAAAGCAGAGGCAGGGATCGCTCCAGTTTTAAAATGGAAATCGCGTCCTTTTGGCTCAAAAGCCTGGCTCCCACAATGGAGTTTATTTTTAGCGAAGGACCTCATCCCCTACTCCTGGAATACCGGGGACCCTCCCCCATTGCCATCCACGGCGAGGCGGAAAAACCAGTGCGGGTCTTGTTCCAATATGCTTGTGATGGAATTTCCCGTGGACAAAAGAGCTGCGACTGATCAGCTACAACAACGTGCCGCTCAGAATGAGCTGCGCAAAACTGAAGTAAAGTACCAACCCCACCACGTCCACCAGGGTGGCCACAAAGGGAGCCGAAGCACTGGCGGGGTCAAATCCCAGCATGTTTAATCCCAGGGGCAGCATCGAACCAATCAGGGTACCCCACATCACGATCCCCACCAGACTGGCGGCCACCGTGAGGGCGATCCCCACGTAGTGATCCCCGTAACTATGAAAAAGATGCTGCCAGATGACGACACGGGCAAAACCAAGCGCAGCTAGAATCAAACCCAGAATGAGTCCGGAACCACACTCGCGCCGGAAGATCCGCCACCAGTCCTTCATGCGCACCTCGCCGAGAGCCATGGCGCGGATCACCAGCGTTGAAGCCTGGGAGCCGGAATTGCCGCCACTGGAGATAATCAGGGGCACAAATAGCGCGAGGACGACAGCTTTGGCCACCTCATGCTCGTATTGTGACATGGCGCTGGCGGTGAGCATTTCACCCACAAACAGCGCCGCCAGCCAACCGGCGCGTTTTTTAATCAACGAGAAAAATCCGGTTTCTAGGTAACTGGTATCCAAAGCCTCCATACCACCGATCTTCTGAAAGTCTTCGGTGGCCTCTTCCTGCACCACGTCAACGATGTCGTCCACCGTGACGATACCCTTCATCTTTCCTTCTGCATCAACGACGGGGATGGCCGCCAGATCGTTTTCGGAAATCAGGCTGGCTACCGTCTCCTGATCGGTGTTTTCCGTTACAAAAACGAATTCACGGCGCATGACATCGCTGACTTGTTTGTCGTTGGGTGATGCGAAGAGTTCGCGGAACGACACCACCCCTACCAGCACCTGAGAAGGATCCAGGACGTAACTATAGTAGATGGTTTCCAAATGCGCGCGGGTCTGCCGTCGCAGGTAGGACAAGGCCTGATCCACGGTCATGTCGGGTCGCAGACGGGCAAAACGGGGATTCATGAGTCCACCAGCCTCATCCTCCTGATACGCCAACAGCGCCACCACCTCCCGTTTCGTGGCATCATCCAGCAAGGTCAGAATCTCCTGCTTCATTTCCACAGGCAATTCCTGCACCACGTCCGCAGCATCATCCGGCGCCAGAAGACGAAGCCAAAGTTTTTGCTCGCCGGCGCTTAGATTGCGGATCAGAAAACCTTTATCTTTGGCGGAAATATCCAGAAAAAAATCTGCCGCGTCTTCGCGGGTCAGGCGCCGGAAGGACTGAATCTTGTGTTCTTCATCCAAATCATCCCAGATCTCGGCGAGATCACTGGCATCCATTTGAAAGCGGTTGTCCTGCATCGACGCGCTCCGGTGTCGGGTATATCCATACCAGGTAAATTTACATCAATTATGTGCGGGTGATTCTGACTGACTGTTAGAAGCCACTTCTAGTATATGGTACCAGCTCCCGGACTTGAACCGGGATGTCCTTGCGGACGGTGGATTTTGAATCCACTGCGTCTACCTTTCCGCCAAGCTGGCATAACCTAAGACCTTTTCGCCCATTTGCAACACGGGGGCGAGCCGGGAAATTATATGTAATGATATTGAGGATGAAAGGCAAGGCAGAAATATAAAAAGATTTAGGTGTCTTTTTGCAGGGATCCGTGTCATGATGCGGCCTTCATTGATATTGCTGTCATTCAGGCAGCCGGATAAAGAGAGAGTTTTATGAGCAAAAAGTTATTTGTCGGTGGATTGAGTTGGAACACAAACAGTGATAGCCTTCGTCAGGCTTTCGAAAGCTACGGCGCAGTGGAAGACGCAAGAGTCATCACTGACCGTGAAACCGGCCGCTCGCGTGGTTTTGGTTTCGTAACATTCGTGGACGGCGGCGCAGCATCTGACGCAATCGCCGGCATGAACGGCAAGGACCTTGATGGCCGTACCATCAAAGTTAACGAAGCGGAAGAAAAACCCGCTGGCAGCCGTGGTGGTCCCCGTGATGGTGGACACCGTGGCGGTGGTTCTAGAGGTTGGTAAGATCAAGGCTCCCCCCGGGGAGCCTTTTTTTTGACTTTTTCCCTCCATACCTCAATCGCATCGCCCCCATTTCCGAATGCTCTCACCTTGCAACCTATTATAATCATTTATATTATTTGTTGGTCTAAAGTTTTTCCAAAATTCGTCGATAACCCTAATGTATGAGAAGACGAAGCCGTGGAGGAACCCCGTGACAACTCTCAAACGCCCCAAAGTCGATCGTGACCAGTTTCGCACCCAAGTTATACCCCGGGAGATCCGTGGCTTGTTGAGCCGTCCGGATCGACACAGTCATCTTCCCTTTCTGATCTGGGACGTATCGGATACCGGCATCGGCATCTGGGCAACGGAAAGCCTCCCCCTCCATGGGACCGTCTGCCTCACCATCGGGCAACCCTATCTGCTGACGGTGGAATGCGAGGTGGTCTGGTGCGAAGAGCAAAAGAGTTCCCAGGGGTACCGTTGCGGGTTGCGAGCCATCTCTCCCGCAGGAGCCTTTCAGTCATTTATCGACAAACTTACCTGAGCAGGATCGTGCCCGCCAGGATCCACCGCGTTGTCTATGGCCAGCCTCCCGATTTATCTGGTCTTTTATAAGAACATTCCTTACCATGATGGGTAAACGCCAACGCCATCGAGGTTGTTCTCATGAAGACGAAACAGGAAATTGTTTCCAATTGGTTGCCCCGTTATACCGGAACACCACTGGAAGAGTTCGGGGAATACATACTGCTCACCAACTTTATCGACTACGTGCATCGTTTTGCCAGCAAGTTCAATAAGCCCGTGCGGGGCCTTGATCGGGCTATGCAGACCTGCACCAACAACGATAATCTCACCATGGTTAACTTCGGCATGGGCTCCGCCAATGCCGCCACTGTGATGGATCTGCTGAGCGCCATCAAACCCAAGGGGGTTCTCTTTCTGGGTAAATGCGGTGGCATCAAAAAGGCCACCGAGATCGGGCATTTCATATTGCCGATCGCCGCCATCCGCGGTGAGGGGACATCCGACGATTATCTGCCCAAGGAAGTTCCGGCCATGCCATCGTTCAAACTGCATAAATACGTGTCGCAGGTGATCAGTGAGTTCGGCATGGATTATCGAACCGGCGTTGTTTACACCACCAACCGCCGGGTTTGGGAACACGACGAAGCATTCAAAGAAAAGTTGGTGCGCTTGCGGGCCATCGGCATCGATATGGAAACCGCCACGGTCTTTTCAGCCGGTATCGCCAATGAAATATCCCGCGGTGCCCTGTTGCTTGTCTCCGATGTTCCCATGACGCCGGATGGGGTAAAAACCGAAGAAAGCGACAAGAAAGTCAGCCAGAACTTTGTGGACCTCCACATTGACATTGGAATCAAAGCCATGACAGAAATAGACATGAAGGGTGAACCCATCAAACACTTTCGCTACTGACGCAACCGGTAAGGGTTATTGTCGCATGGCTGGCCATAGTAAATGGAAAAACATTCAGCACCGCAAAGGGGCGCAGGACGCCAGACGCGGTAAAATATTTACCAAGATCGCCAAAGAGATCACGGTCGCTGCCAAACTGGGGGGAGAGGACCTTGCCTCCAATCCCCGCTTGCGTCTGGCGGTTTCCAAGGCGCGGGCTGCCAGTATGCCCAAGGATAATATCGAACGGGCCATCAAAAAAGGCACCGGTTCCGACGCCAGCCAGGAGTTTGCGGAAAAAACATACGAAGGATACGGACCGGGAGGCGTGGCGGTTCTGGTGGATTGCCTAACAGACAATGTCAATCGCACGGTTGCGGATATCCGCCATGCATTTACCAGATTCGGCGGCAATCTTGGCACAGAAGGCTCAGTATCCTGGATGTTCCATAAAAAAGGCAACATCGTCTATCAAAGGCAGAACATCAAAGATCCGGACAAGCTTTTTGAAGTGGCCCTGGAAAACGGCGCCGACGATATCAATGAAGAAGACGGCGTGATCGAGATCGTCTGCCAGCCATCGGCCTTCAACGATTTAAAGGACGCCCTGGATAAAACAGGCGTGGAGGCGGATGTGGCGGAAGTTGGCATGATCCCGGAAAATTACAGCGCCATCGACGCGGCAAAGAGCGAATCCCTGACGAAACTCATCGACTTTCTGGAAGACAACGACGACGTGCAAAACGTTTACCACAACGCCGAAATGCCGGATTAAACGCGTGCAAAATTCAAGGATCAAAAATGGCCTCCTCGGCATCCTTCTGACAGGAGGAGCTTTGATCCTGGGCGCCCGTCCAGGCCATGGACAGGCGCCAGCGTCCCCCACCGATGCGTCAGGACTTCCTGTCCGGATCTATCAATTGGAATCACTGGAAATCAAAGGATCCGATCGCATCACCCCGTTCCATCTGGAAGAGTATTTTGCCCTGAAACCAGGCACCGCTCTGAACGATGAAACGGTCCTGGATACACGCCAAAAACTCCTGGGTACCGGGCTGTTTCGCTCTGTTCTGCTCTACATGAAAAAAGGTTCCACCGTGGGCAAAGCCCGCTTGGTGATCGAACTGGAAGATGAACCCACCGTGCTTACGGATTGGGGGGTCGGGGGATCCGTTGGTCTGACTTATGGGGAGCCGAAATCCTCCAATACCACACCCGGCAGCGCTCCTTTGGGCTACAGGATGGAGTTGATTTCCCGCAACCTGATGGCAGACCTGCACCGCGGTGGAATGTTGGTGGATATCGATGCCAATGGACAGGTTCGCGAAGGGCAATTGGCCTATGGATTCCCCCGGTTTGCCAACGAAGGGGTGCAGTTTGATGCCCAATTCAGCGTCGTTGACCCGTACTTCCGTTATCTGAACACCATGGGATTTGGCTCCCGTGGCGAGGCGCTGTGGAGCCAGGAGGTGGGGGATTACCGTAAACTTAAATACGGTATCGCCATGTACCTCAATCAGGGGGAACGTTTTGCATTTCCTGAGTTTCCCAAAAATGTGGCCGGCCCCAAAGTGGTGTGGGAGCAGGAAACCCGATTCCTGGGTTTTTTTCCATCCAGCGGACATAAGCTGGGCCTTGGAGCGGTGTTGTCGCCTGGGAACACCGAGGACTCGCTGCTGGAATTGTCAGCAGCACAAACCTATGCCATGGGATCGGCACTTTGGTTGACTCTACAGGGTGATGGTTTGATCGTGGGCCGCAAAGGGGTTTCCTCCCGGTTGGAGTCCCGGCTGGACTGGGCATTTGATGGTCCACAAAAAAACAAGCCCGATAGCGACCAGGCAGCACTCTTTCTCAAGCTTCGATATGGTAACGACCATCTGGCCAAAACCGATTGGGATGGTTCCGCCGCCACCCTGGGATTGCGGTACCACAGCGCCGGCTTTATCGCGGAGCTGGCCATCAAGGTTACCCGTACCCCCAAAGATCTCGAACCCTTTGTATCCAAGGTGGAAGACGCAGGATCCGGGGGAGGCACGCCATGAGCCCCCGCATCCCGCGAACTCTCCTGAGTCTGATGATTGCGGCTTCCGCCGTCATTCTCCCGGAGGTCTCTTATGCTCAAGACACAGGGACGACGGTGGGGTTGGCCGCTTGGGAAAAAACAGCTGCCGGACCGCAACTGCACGTTAAGCTGGTGGACAGTCTGAGTCCTAAACAAAAAAACATGATCAACTCGGGATTTTCCACCTATAGCGATGTGCGACTGACCACCCGCAACGAGAGTCCGGATGCAACCACGCTTCGCTGCACCGTCAAATTCGACACTTGGGAAGAGTTCTACGATATTGTTCAACTCACAGACGGGGTGCGGCGCCTGCGCAGCCCCACCTTCAACGAATACGCCACCTCATGCCTGACGCTCCGCATCCCCCTCACGGATCTGCCTCCGGACATCCTGGGACGTGGTGGCATCGTCACCGCCAAGTTAGCGATGAATCCCATCTCACAGGAAAAGGCCGGCGAGATTCGCTCGTGGATGATCAACCAGCAATCCGGCGTTATTCAAAACCTGTTTTCCCACATGATCGGGGATCTCAAACTGGATGAACTGGTGGATATAAGCATTCAAGTGCCGCCCTATAGTGACAAGGACAGCGCGCAGGCACCCATAAAATAATGGCTAGAGGGAATCCATGAAGATATCCTCCCCAAAATCTGAAAGGTCAGCACCCTCCAGCATCCGCTGGAGCCAGTCATGGACGTTTCGGGTTGCTGCCCTAGCCACCTTTATCACCCTCTGCGGATATCTCGGCAGCATCACCATCGCCGTGCAGGGGATTCAGGCGGTTTCCAACATCGCTTATGATCCCGAGGTGGAGGACCTTCTGGGGCGGCATCTGGAAACCATCAAGGAATTGCATGACCTCAAGCGAGAAGGATTCATGCACCGCCTGCAAACAATCGTGCGACGTATGCCGACCGGCACCCCTCCCACATCCGAAGAAGAACTACGACAAGTCATGAAAAAAGCGGACTTTCAAGCGATCGGTGAGTTGAATGACACCGTGATCCGCCCCTTGTCACCCGAAGACCTGGCACAACTGCCCCCGGAGAGGGATCCCTGCTGTGAGTGGTTGGGACGCTCCAATCTTTATGTGGGTAACTTTGTGGTATCGATTCCTGAGGGGCCTTCGCATCGGGAATTTTTATCGGCGGAAGCCCTCAAGCACCGTTACCAGTTGATTCGTGCCACCTGGAAAGAGGAAATTCTCCCCACTTTTGTGCGGGCCAATATCGGGGTCATGGTGATTACCTTCCTGCTGTTGAGCGGTGCATTCACCATCCTGGCGCGCCAGATCAAACGCAAACTGGAGGAATTGATCAGCGGCTTTCTGACCTGGTCTGAGAAGGATCCGGGGTTTCGCTTCAACCGTTCCTGGTCCGGTGAAATCGGCATCATCGCCAACCAATTCAATACCATGGCGGATGAGGTGGAGGCCAATCGTAAAAAAAACCTCTACCTTGAAAAAATGTCGTCCTGGCAAATCATCGCCCGCAAAATGGCCCATGAAATCAAAAATCCTCTCACCCCGATTCAGATGATGGTTTCTCAGCTGGTCCGCCGCTACAAAGGCAACGATCCGGAATACAAATCCCTGCTGGAGGAATCACAATCCATCATCGTGGAGGAGGTGGCCGGGCTGCGGCGGATGGTGGAGAGTTTTTCCAACTTTGCCCAGCTTCCCACCGTCAAACCGGAGCCCAACGATCTGGTTAAAATCTGCGATGCGGTGGTGGAGCTGGAGCAGGCGGCGTTCCCGCATCATTCCATCACCTTTCAGCACGACCTTGCCGCAGCACCGGCCATCGTCGACGATCAAATGCTGCGCAAGGCTCTGCTGAATTTCATCAAAAACGCCGCCGAAGCCTGTGGCGAGAAACCCTCCGCTATCGCGGTTTCCCTGCGTCAAACGCCGGATCTCTGGCAAATCTGCATCCACGATAATGGACCCGGCATTCCCGATGATTTGAAAAGCCGCATTTTTGAGGCTTATTTCACCACCAAACACACCGGACCGACTCCAGGCATGGGACTGGGGCTTGCCATCAGCCAGAAGATTATCATCGATCATGATGGGGATATCAGCGTGGAAAGCATGCCGGGAAGTACTACGTTTATCCTTTCCCTCCCTAAACAACCGAAGTCCCGTCTCAATGAGGGCTGGACCAAACAAGGAATTTCCGCATGAGTGAACCCGTCAAATCCGAGCGCATTCGCGAAAGCCGTATTCTGGTCATCGATGACCACCGCAATATCCGGGTCTCCCTGCAGTTAACCCTGTCCGCAGAAGGGGCCCATGTGGACGATGCCGATTCGGTGCAAACGGCCATGCGCAAACTCGGGCCCCTGGACGATAAATCCATAACTTTTCCCTATGACGTGGTTTTCCTGGATATCCGCCTGCCGGATGGCAGTGGCCTTGATATTCTGAAAAAGTTGTCGCTGGCGGGCCTGGCCTCGCGGGTGATCATGATATCCGGTGAAGGAACCGTTCGTGATGCCTTTGAAGCCACCCAGATGGGGGCCTTTGACTATATCGAAAAGCCTTTTCACACCGAAAGGATCCTGGTCAGCACCGACCGCTGCCTGGAGCTGCACAATATCCGCCGCGCCAATGCGGTGTTGAAATCCCAGGTGATGCGGGGCCAGGAAATCCTGGGGCAACATGATTCGGTTGATGAACTCCGCCGCCTGATCACACGGGTGGCCCCCACCAACAGCCGGGTTTTGATTCTGGGAGAGAGTGGCACCGGCAAGGAGTTGATCGCCAAAGCCATTCACCGGGAATCCAACCGGGCTCACAAGCCGTTGATCAAAGTCAACTGTGCCGCCATCCCCCAGTCGCTGGTGGAAAGCGAACTGTTTGGTCATACGAAAGGTGCGTTCACAGGGGCCATCAAAGCCCGGAAAGGACTCTTCGAGCAGGCGCATCAGGGGACGCTGTTTCTGGACGAGATTGGAGAACTGGACCTGAACGTGCAGGCCAAATTGTTGCGGGTTCTGCAAAACGGCGATATCACCCCGATCGGGGATGAAAAAACGGTCAATGTTGACGTGCGCCTGATCACCGCCACCCATCGGGATCTGGAGACCATGGTGCAGGAGGGGACCTTTCGGGAGGACCTTTACTACCGTCTCAATACGCTCCCCATCCATAGCCCTCCCCTGCGGGAGCGGGGGGAAGACGTTGTTTTACTGGCGCAGCATTTCCTGGACGAAGCCTGTGAAGAACATGCCCTGGGGCAACGAACCCTGTCCCCACTGGCCTTGCAACAGATTCGTGAATACCACTGGCCCGGCAATATCCGGGAGCTGAAGAACATCGTGGAGCGACTGGCGATCCTCAGTGAAACACAGGAGATCGATGCCATTCCCGACCTGGCCGCCAAAAGCAGATCCCGCGGCGCCACGACACCGCAAACTCCATCCAAGGGGTCGGAATCCAAAGGTTCCCCCCCATCATCCAGTGCCGCCCCATTTAATTTTGAATGTGGGGTCCTGCCCTGGCACGACCTGCATCAATCGTTTGAACGGGACTACCTGAAATATGTTCTGCATAAAGCCGGCGGCAATGTGAGTGAGGCGGCGCGGCTGCTGTGCCTGGAGCGGGCTTATCTCCATAGATTAATGAAAAAATTGGGAATTCAGAGGGAAGTGGTGGTGACAGAAGACTCCTGAGCCACCGGCGGAACCCGGAACTGAGGCTTGTTATTTCGAGTTTGATCGCATAAGTCTTAGAAGTCATTTCTAAACACCATATGCGTTGTTGTCTTCGTCACGGCGGTGCTCATTTACCAAGGCGTAAACTGCGCGCCGCCGCTCCTTGACGCCTAGCATCTGGAGCTCAGAAATGACTTCTGATATTCGAGTGCCAAAATTATCGGGAAACCATCTTAGGAAAGAGCGGATTCCCCAAACCATCCACCGCCACGGAGACCCCATCATGCATGAATCCTTTTTTGTTTTTGTCGGCTTTGGCCTCGCGGGAGTGCTCGCGGTCATGGTGTTCATGACGCAGCGCCAGGTATCCTCCCTAAAAGCCCTGCTGATGGAAGCCGCCAAGCGATTTGAACTGGGCAAAAAGAATCTCGACAAATTGGAGGCGGACCTTAAAGAAGCCCGCGACAAGATGGAGGGGGATCGCGTCAACCATCTGAAGCTCAATACCAACCTGGAAGAATCCCGGATTAAGTACGCCGCCCAAACCCGGGATATCATATTGTTGAAATCCCAGTATGAAAATGAAAAACGCAAATTGGCGACGACGGTGGAACACCTGAATGAACAGGTCCGTACCCTGACATCGCAGTTGGCGGAAGCGGATGCTGCCCGCGCGGATGCGCTGGCTCTCGCCAACAAACGGGTGGAGGAGGATCAAAAGCGGGTTCGCGCCTCACAGGCGGAATCCCAACTGAAAAAAGCCCAGGAAGAGCTGGTGGCAGCCCGTAAACTGGCGCGGGAACAGCAGGATGAGCTGGAGCGTGCCCGCGCCGTGCTCAAGAAGTACGACCCGATGGAATTCAAAAAATTGCGACAGCGGGTCACCAGCCTGGAGCAACTGTTTTTGAGCATGCGTGGCCTCAAGGAAATGGCGGAAGAGCGTGCTGACAACTGGGAGGTAGCCCTGCGGAAAATGGCCGCCCATATTGTCGGTGGTGGGGCACGGGCCACAGCACCCATTGGTCCCTTGGTGGGTGCCGCCCTGGAAAAGATCGGCGAAGAATTGATTCACCACGACCCCAAGGATGAAGAGCATGCCCTGGCTGTTGCCATGGGGACCACACCGCCGCCAGCGGCTCCCACGGTCACTGACCTTAATTAATGGGACGACCACGGCTGCCGCGCCTAGATATGGAATTTCCTGACGATGCGTGGGATCTGCTATCGCCACGCCTGACGGATCAGCGCCGCCAGCGCATGCTGGCGGTAGCGGCCCACCGCACGCAGCGGGTGCGTCTGTTGTTGGAAGGACTGCACGATCCCCATAATATCTCCGCCTGCCTACGCTCGGCGGAGGCTTTTGGCGTGCAAAAAGTCGATGTCATGTCGCAGGGACGCCGTTATCGCGGCACCGGCGTGGCCCGCGGTAGCACCCAATGGCTGGACATTCAAAACTGGTCAGACCCCGCCGCCTGTTTGGCTGATCTGCGGGCTCAAGGGGTGGTCATCGCCGCCGGCTATCCATCCGCCCCCTATACTCTTCACGATCTGCCCCTTGATCGCCCTCTGGCTGTTTTGTTTGGCAACGAGCATGCCGGCGTGACGGACTTTTGGTGGCAAAACGTGGACTATCGCTTCACCATTCCAATGGTGGGCATGGTGGAAAGCCTCAATGTTTCGGTGTCCGCCGCCCTTAGTCTGTTTGAGTTGACCCACAGATCCCGTCGCGAATTGGGGGAAGACCAGTATTATTTGCCCTGGGCGGAGCAAAAGCGGCTTCTCAACCGGTGGATCTGCGCCCAGTCACGAGACTATAACAAGGAAATCAATACATTAAGATCCCGTCAACCCGGTTAGGCCACTGGGCCCCTCCGCAAAAAAGACTGGTTTTTCACGCCTGTTTTGTTAGAAATCATTTCTAAACCCCAGATGCTAGGCGTCGAGGAGCGGCGGCGCGGAGTTTACGCCCTGGTAAATGAGCACCGGCGCGACGAAGACAACAACGCAGATGGAGTTTAGAAATGACTTCTAAACATAATCACTGCTTAAGTCGATTTATATTGAGGGGAACCAGGTTTGCACATCCGCGCGCGCTCCTTATGGATTTTTTTTATTTCCTACTTCGCATTGACCGCGGGATGCCAACACACCGCACCTGAGGCCACGTTTGGCATCCAGGCGAACCACGTGAGTTACACGCCGGCCCGCACCCTGGTGCTCAACTGTCGTCCCTGGCCCACAGCGGGGCTCTACGCCGGTCAGCCCACCAGTAATTTTTCCCCCGACGACATACAGGCCCTATGCCGCAAATTCGATGAATTCATCCTGCGGGGATTTGAAGGTCAACCATTTATGCGGGGGCTATCGCCAAAAGCCGTCGAAAAGGGACTGGCCGCCGCGCAAAAACCGCAGCACGTCGATGAAATCAATCACCAATGGCGTCACCTGGGCACCCCCTGTGTGCCCTGCAACAACCCGGTTAGTTTTTACAACACGGCCATTGCACCACGGGGGGACTGGTTATTATGGCTCAACACCCTGAGTCGATCGGTGCGCAACGCCGATGCGGTGCTGCTGCCCCTGATCACTTTTGGCTCCCATCTCCAGTTTAACGATCGCGGCGTGATTGTGAATCAGCGTCGGGCCGGCGTGGTGATGTATTTGATCGATACCGAGCGTGGCAGCATTATCTGGGCCGGGGGACGGGAAGCGGAGGTCAGCCATAAAGCACTGGTCGGCGCTACAGAAACCACCCCACCCGCTTTGCCTTCGCTGGATCGTTTGATGGAGCGCTTGTTTATCGACGACATGTGGAAAGACTTTCCCGGTCGTCAGCAGTTTTAAATGAATTGGAACACTTGAGGTTTTTCTATGACAATCGATGTCCGTTTGCAGCAGTCCTACGAGCGGCTGAAAAAAATGCGCCACGAAGCTCTGCTTGGGGGCGGAGAAAAGAAGATCGAAGCGCAGCACAAACGGGGTAAAATGACCGCCCGCGAGCGTATCCTGCAGCTGGTTGACGAAGGATCTTTTGTGGAGCTGGACGCCTTTGTCACCCATGACTGCCGCGACTTTGGCATGGAGAACAGCCATGTTCTGGGGGACGGTGTCGTGACGGGATTTGGCACCATCGATGGCCGGACCGTTTATCTGTTTTCGCAGGATTTCACGGTTTTTG
>JAKQGS010000399.1 GCA_029556045.1 Pseudomonadota bacterium
CAGCAGCAAGGCCCCCTTTATCCGCCAACTGGACTTCCCTTACGCCGCTGGCGTGGCCAACGATTCCACCCTGGCCCTCAACAAGCAACTGGATGGTTCGGGTGCCCTTAGCGACACCAGCCTGGCGGCTCCCATCTTGGACGCGTACCAGGGACAGCACCAGTACGGACGCGTCAGTGTGATGCCCAATATCGTGATGGGTCGCTTCATGATGGGCGTGATTCAGGACACCCAAATGGCGGCCCTGCGCACCGACGACACCAATGGTTTGATCGACACCCACTACCGCACCGTGAGCGGCGCCGGAGCGGGATTTAGTTTCACCGACAATGAGGAACGCTTTTCCCTCGGCGTCTTTGGCACATCGTTGACCCGCAAGGTGACCCGTGGACAATTCACTTTTGATGAAATCAACGATCCGGACCAGCGCAAGTCAGTCTTTGGCGCCAACTCCACCACCTATTCCGGCATGGCCTCCCACGCCGGGCTTCTGTGGCGTGTGGCCAAAAACGGTGCCCCCACCCTCTCGCTTTCGCTTCGCGATGTGGGCAATACCCATTACAAAACCAGCGATGGCAGCGCTGAAGACGTGGTGGCGGAAGATGCCACCCTGGGATTCTCCATCTCGCCGCGCCTGGGAAAATGGGGCATCCTGAATTACACCGTCGAAGGGGGCCGCCTGCGGGACAAAGACACCTCACTCCAGAAAAAAATGCGCACCGGCCTCGAACTGCAGCTGGGCCAAACCTTTGGCAGCCGTGCTCCCGTCAGCATTCAATCCGGTTATAACAGCGCCGGCGCTTCCTATGGCCTGCAACTGCATATCGGCATCATTTCCCTCGGGGCCGCCTCGTTTGCAGAAGATATTGGCAGCAATAACATTCGCGTGATAGAAAGGAGGAAAGCTGTCCATCTAAGACTCAATGTTGCTGATTTTGAATGAGTGGCCCATTGCTGACCGTCAACCAACTCAATTTTTCCTACCCCTTTCGTCCCATTTTTAAAAATGTGAGCTTCGCGGTAGAGCGCGGCGAGATGCTGCATCTTGTGGGTCCCAACGGCTGCGGCAAGTCCACCCTGATGGCGGTTTTGGCGGGGTTGCTCAGCGAGTCCGCCGGCGAAATCGTGATCCACGACGCCCATGGGGCATCCCAGACCACATGGCGCTCCCTGTGCATGGAATACCTTCCGGCGGAGGCTAATGGGTTATTTGGCAAAATGGACGCACTCACCAATCTGGCCTACTGGCGTCAACTGCGTGGCCTGACCGACGACGAAAGCATACTACGGGAAGCCCTGACCCGCTGGGCTATCCCGGAAGAACTGGTGACCATCCGCTTTCCGGTGGAAAAATTCTCCACCGGCATGAAACGACGGCTGGCCCTGGCCCGTGTGGAGATTTCCGGGGCCGCCTGCTGGCTCCTGGATGAGCCCCTCTACGGCCTGGACATCAAAGGCATCGAGACGTTTCAGCAAATGATCCGACGTCATCTGGACAGCGGTGGCTGCGTGGTGGTGGTGAGCCATGATGTGCAGCCCCTGCAGATGTTTCGCCCCCGTGTCCTCAACCTCCAGACGGGAGGTCACCCATGAAACCAGTGTCCTTTCTCACACAGTTTTGGGTGATTTTTCGGCAGAGCATGCGGGCGGAAGTGTCGTCACCGGAGCGCTGGTTGTCCCCCTTACTGTTTGCCATGACGATTATTCTGCTGTTCTCCTTCGCTTTTGGGCGCATCGAGCGGGAATTTATCGCCCGTTTTTTTATGGCTGAGACCTATCTCACCATGTTTTTTGCGCTGCAGCTGAGTTTTTCCCGCGCCCTCGAACCGGATACGCAGGACCGCGTCTTTGATTTGATGCGGGCCTATCCGGTGCGGCCTGTGGCGTGGTTTGCAGCCAAATTCGCGGTGGTGCTGCTGATGGGCACCGCCATTGTGATCCCCACCCTCTTCCTATCGGAATTTTTTCTGGGTGAGGCCAATGCCTCTTTTGTAAACAGCTCAGTGGTGGTGGTGACACTGATGGCCCTGGCGGGCATGGGGGCCCTGGGAGTTCTGTTGTCCACCATGATGATGAAATCCGGCGCGAAACAGATCCTCTATCCCCTGCTCTACTTCCCCCTCACCACACCGGTGCTGCTGGCGGCGGTGGAGTCCACCCGCGCCATCGTCATGGACGGAGAATCCCTGTCGGGGCTGACCTCGTCGTGGTTGGGTCTTTTAATCATCTTTGATTGCATTTATATTACCCTAGGCACCTTGCTTTTTGAGGAGCTGGTGCACGCGGAATAAACCCCAACCAAGGACCCCAGAATGCTGGCATCGGAAGATCGCAAACATCTTGCGTCGGGATTGATTATTTTTGCCCTGCTGCTGGCCTCCTGGTATTGGGCCCTGGTGAAGGCTCCCACCGAAGCCGCCATGGGAGAGGTCTACCGGATTATCTATCTGCATGTTCCCTCCGCCTTCACCGCCTTTTTTTCCTCGCTGGTGCTGTGCATCTTCAGTGTCTGGGGCATCTGGAAAAAAGACGAGCGGGCCATGGTGTGGGGCAAAGCCTGCGCCGAAGTGGGATTTATTTTCACCCTGCTGACCCTGGCCACCGGCTCCATCTGGGGACGCCCCACCTGGGGTGTGTGGTGGACCTGGGACGCCCGCCTCACCACCACGCTGCTGCTGGCGCTGCTCTATGCAGGATATCTGATTCTTTACGGTTCCCTCACCCCGGGGGCCCAGAGGACCCGCATCTGTTCGGTGCTGGGAATTCTGATCTTTGCGGATGTGCCGATCATCTACAAAAGCGTCACCTGGTGGCGTGCTCTGCACCAGCCCCCCACCCTGATGCGTCCGGGGGGGGCCACCATTGCCCCCGAGATGTTTAACACCCTGATGGTTTGTCTGGTGGTGATGCTGGCGGTCGGCTACTGGATGATGCGGCAGCGGGCCTACAATATGGGCCTGGAACACGATCTGGAAAAACAATCCTACGCCAGTTTGTAAGTTTTTTAGGGAGATTTGTCGGATGAATTTTGGTGGCAACATGAATCCCGTACCTTTTATCGCGGGGGCCTATGGCCTGGCGATTTTTCTCCTGGCGGGCTATTCCGTCTGGATGTTTCAACGGCGTAAAAAATTGCGGCTGCTCAAAGCGGCCGTCAGTGGAAAGGGGCCCTAAGTCATGGCAGCAAACAAAAGCGGCAATCTCAAGTGGCTGGTGGGTGGCGGTATTATCGCGGTGGCGGTGGCTGCCATCTCCACTCTGAACTTTGGCACTTCGGTGGTGTATTTTTACACCCCGGCAGAAGCGGTCACCAAAGCCACGGAACTGAGCGCTAAAACCATCAAGGTTGGAGCGCTGGTAAAACCCGGTAGCGTGCAATGGGAGCCGGAAGCCCTGAACCTGAACTTTATGCTGACGGACCTCAAAGGTAATGAAATCGCGGTCAGCCATCACGGCACCCCACCGGACATGTTTAAGGAAAACCAGGGGGTCGTCGTGGAAGGCCGCATCGACGGGGGTGGCAAGAACTTTGTGGCCACCAACCTGATGGTGAAACACTCCGAAGAGTATAAAAAGCCGGATGACCATGCCTCCATGGACAAGATGCTTTTGGAAAAGTCTATTTTTAAGGGTGAAAAACCACCCGTGGCGGGGAGCCAACCATGAGTGAAGAAGTTTTAGAAGTCCGCCGCAACGGCAAACCCCGCCACCGCATGATCTCCCTGATCCTGGTGGGTATTGTGACCGTCATTATCGGCGTCCTTTGGCGAGGACTGGGCATCAACCAATCCCAGATTCCCTCCGCCCAAATCAACAAGCCGGCCCATGATTTTTCGGTAAAATTTGTGCAGGGGCAGCAGTGGCTGAACAACACCCCGAACGATCACTTTAAACTGGCGGATTTTCGCGGCAAGCCTCTGATCCTGAACTTCTGGGCCAGCTGGTGCGCCAGCTGCCGGGACGAGGCCCGCGATATCGAAAAATTCTGGAAGGCCCATCCCGAGGTTGCTGTCGTGGGGATTGCGATCCAGGACACCCTGGAAAACGCCCAGCAGTTTGCCCAGGCTTATGGCAAGACCTATATTCTAGGCTTGGATGAGGACGGCATGGCCGGCATCGACTACGGGGTGACCGGTGTGCCAGAAACTTTTGTCATCGACCGCAACGGCACCATCGTGCACCGTGAAGCCGGTCCGGTGAATGTGGCCATGCTGGAGAAACTGATTAAACTCGTACCTTAGAAGTCATCACGATGAACCCAGATATCCGATGGAAACAGCGATTTGCCAATTATCAAAAGGCTCTTTCCGAATTGCGGGAAGCCATTCAGATCAGCAGAACTCGTGAGCTTTCGAAATTGGAAAAGCAGGGACTGATTCAGGGGTTTGAATATACTCACGAACTAGCCTGGACTTTGATGAAGGATTATATCGAATACCAAGGGCCAGCGGAGGTGAAAGGATCACGGGACGCCACACGCGAAGCTTTCAAAAGAGGCCTGATCACCGATGGCACACAGTGGATGGACATGATTCGCGGCCGCAATCTGACCTCACATACCTATAATCAATCCTCTGCCAACCAATTGGCTCAGACCATCATCGACCATTTTTATCCCTTGTTTGAGGAGTTAAACCGGACGTTTGAGTCACTGCTTAAAAAAGGAGGATAGGCGATGCCATTTGGCCTGAGCGACGATGAAGTCAGCCGCATCCACCAGGTTTTGCGGAAGCTCCCCAAACTCACGAAAGTGCTCATCTATGGCTCTCGCGCCAAAGGAAACTTCAAACCGTCCTCCGACATTGATCTCACCCTGATTGGTGAAAACCTGAGTTTTTCCGACTTGGCACACCTTGACACGGAACTCGACGATCTGTTGTTACCCTATACTTTTGATCTGTCGATCTATCTGGATATTGAAAATCCCGATTTAAAAGACCACATCGATCGTGTGGGCAAAGTGTTCTACCAGCTCACCGCTACCACGACAGGCTGAGTCCGAGTCCGGCAAAGGTCATACCGATGATTTTAACCGCTTGAGTCGGACCCTGCTGGGATTTGTTTTTCAAATAAATGTCTTCGCGGGCCAAAAAGGCCAGATAAGAGAGGCTGGCATTGCCCCCGATGCCACCACCCTTGAGGAACAGGTCAAGTCCATAACGGGTGGAGCGGGCCTCCTGACTGTCGTCAGCAAATCCGGTAAAATCCTGAGAAGCCCATCCGCGTAAAATATAGAAAAATTTTGCGAGTTCGGCGTCCAATTCCAAACCCAAGGACGTCGCACCGTTGATGTGAGCCTCCTGAACGGAAAAGATCAACGGCGTAACGGACTGAATCACCGAAACGCGAGCGTCCGATGAATAACGTCCAAGGCGCGGGGTCACATGGAATTTATCCACAAGTCCGGGGGACGGGATTTCAAAGGCCCATCCCAGGAGAGTGCGAGACAGTAAAAACGACTGGTCGGTGCCATCTTTATTGACCTTAACCTCGGGAATCTGGTCATGGATCAACCGCAAGCCCGCCAGGTAACCACCGCGCATTTCCAGGAGCAAACCCAGGATGCGAAACTGATGCATCAGGGGAGAATCCTTCGAACTAAGGGAAATGCCATAACGGACTCCGAAATAACCGGCGGCCGTCTGGTTGGCGATGGATTCAAAAAATGCGTCCATGCCTGGTTTGCGGGCGTCCCATATCGAGGTGTCCCAGGCTTTTTCCTCCTTGACATCCTCGGGGATTTTTTCAATTTGCTCAGACTTCAGCTGGGAAACATCGGTTTCCTCCAGTTTTTTACTGAGAACTTCTGGAGGCAGGTTTTCGATATCTTCCTGCGGCAAAGCCAGGAGTTCGTCGATTTTGGATTCATCGGGTTTAGCGAGGACTTTCTGGCGTTTAGCCTCTTCCCGCTCCCGTTCCTCCGCTTCCTGTTGTAACTGACGGAGTTTAGCTTCCCGCTGCACCAATTCTTCCGCAGGAATTTTTGTCTGAGGTTCCGTCACGATGGTGGCGATAATGAAGGGCCTTTTTTCAGGGGATCGATACTCTTTGTCAGTGATGCCATTCAGTTTTCGGGAGTATTCCAACCAGGCTGTCGTTGGGAAATACCGGAAGGGCGAGTTGGGAAGCTTCTGATTTAGTCGTTCCAGGGCGGCATCCACATGAGGGAGTATTTTGAGCCAGACGATCTGGAATTGAAGTTGCGGCTCTTCCCCATTGGAGAGGGGGGCTGGGGGTTCTATCGAAATAGGATTCAATCGCATTTGGAGTTCGGTGGGGATCTGTTTGACCAGGACCTGAGGAATCACCAGGGTGAGCGTCGTGTCATCCTGCACCTGTTCGCGGATGATGAGGCCCGGGTTTATCTGGCGATGAATTTCAACCCACCCGGCCTGGCCATAGAGGCGAAAGGGAGAATTTGCGGAACCAATCCCCAAGTCGTATAAGACCCGCGACAAGATATCGCCTTTTTTAACTTTGAATTGGTAAAGAGCCACACTCTCGACGGGGGATGGGGCACTGTATGAAAGTTCACCGCTCGCCAGAAGGACCGTGATCGCTAGGAACTTCAGAATAGATAGGAGTCTCCAGCATGTCATGGGTGAGCGCCTCATGCATTCAATCAAATGCGAAGATGGAACGAGATATAGATTTGCCATGGACTGTACCATAGTCCTAAAAAAATTGAAAAATGAAAGGCCTATCAGAAATTCAGGTCATGATTTGATAGAGAATCCAGACGATGAAATATGCGATAAGCCCATGTCCAAAACAGACATGGAATCAAATGTAGCACTTTTCATGTTTTAAGCTCCCGGCTTCCTAACCAAATTTTATACTTTATAAAAAATGTTAATACTATTTAATAAATAATAATATTAATTAATTTGACTAAATTTATATTATCATAATATAAAAAGCCTGCTTAATTAATGACAATTCTTTTAAGGAGAAACGAGATGATGCAATTTCTGAAAAAGACCCTGATTTATGCCAGTATGAGCGCCACCCTTCTGGCCACAGCGCCAACCGCTTGGGCCGATGAAGAGGCCCAGGGCTGGTTTCCCGGCTTTGTCCAATCCATCAATGGCCTGGAGTTGGGTGCATGCCAAATTCAAGGGACCGTTTATGAAGTCAGCCAGATGGTTGGCATCAAAATCACAACGGCAACCCAGAATGTCGACGTGTCGATTGACCTGTCGGATGCTGATCGATTCAGCACAGGAAAAGATGGCTTGGTTGGTTTGGTCGGCGATCCCAAGATCGAATATGCTGACAAATCAACCCGCTTCACCATCGTTTTTGACATCGAAAATCCCAACTCCGATGCTCAAAAACTAGTGATCAAGAAAGTTAAATACCATGTCTCCGAATTGACGGGCGAAGGGTTGGATCTGGTGTGTGAATAATCCATGCACAAAATAAAGTTGGAGCTACGGCTCCAACTTTTGCCATTCTCAAGACACTGCGGAGTTCAGTCCAACCAACCCACTTTATCCATCACAAAACCAAGACCGTATGCGGCCAACAGGAATGGCGCGATAAATCCGATAAAAAACACGATGGGCAAAAACTGGATCAGTTCCTGAGCGGATTCAATTTTAAAATCTTCGGCAGTAAACATCGACAACTCCTCAAACACTGACTTGTAATCTCTTATATTTGCCAGACTCCCGCGGACGACGCAACCCCAGATTGAACCTAATCCCTTGACAAGGCTTATAAAAACATCTAAACGCCGTGCCTAGGGAAACCAGGACCCAGGCAGAGGGAGGGGTTACCGCTCCAAGCGATTGGGGAGGAAAGTCCGGACTTCAAAGGGCAGGATACTGGCTAACGGCCAGGCGGGGCAACCCGACGGAAAGTGCAACAGAAAGATACCGCCTAAGCTCCCCGGGCAACCGGAGGGACGGTAAGGGTGAAATAGTGAGGTAAGAGCTCACTGGTCGGCTGGTGACAGTCCGATGCGGCAAACCCTATCCGAAGCAAGGCCAAACAAAGGTGGCTGCTGTGTCAAAGCAGCAGCGGGGTCGGCCCGACCAACCTTGGGTAGGCTGCTTGAGGATGCTGGCAACAGCATTCCCAGATTAATGGTAACCGCTGTGCCGGTATTTTCGGATACCGGGGCTTCACAGAATCCGGCTTACAGTCCCCTGCCTGGGACCTGGAATCCCCTGACTCCTATTGAGGAATTTGTCGACCCATGCCCATTCGCATTGAAAACCCCTTCGTGGACGTGACCGCACGCCTGAATCCCGCCAACAATCCCTACGTGGCTAAGATTATCGCCTGCGGCCAGGATGGCTCCATGCCGGTTAAATTCGGTCCCATGCTGCAGGGGCTTGCGGGTAACTGGCGTCAGCAGTTTACCGATCCCGTCAGCCAGTTGGTGGTGGAGGTGGGCTGTCATCGCGGTGAAACCCTGGCCGCCATGGCGCAGGATTTTCCGGATACCGGATTTGTGGGCATCGACATCACCTTTAAGCGGGTGATGAAAACTGCGGAAAAAGCCATGCAGGGACAACTGAAAAACGTTCAGGCCATCCTCGCCAACGCCAAAACCCTGTCTCAAGTCTTTGCCCCCGATGAGATC
>JAKQGS010000402.1 GCA_029556045.1 Pseudomonadota bacterium
CACAATCTCTGCAACGCTCTAGCACAATCCGGGCGACCGGTGACGTTTCTCTATGTGAGCACCTCCCTCGTCTATGGACAGGCCAGTACGGGATCCCATGTCTTTGACGAGACCAGCCCAACCCGACCGGAAACACCCTACGGCTGCAGCAAGCTGGCGGGGGAGTATGTGGTGCAGAGTTATGCCTCCGACTCGTTTAAGCCCTATATCGTGCGACCCTTCAATCATATTGGCCCCGGGCAAAGCACCCAGTTTGTTTGTTCCGGTCTAGCCTCTAAAGTTGCCAGGGCCAAAGACGGTGACCAGATTGAAGTGGGTAACCTGCAGACCTATCGGGATTTTACGGATGTGCGGGATGTCGTGCGAGCCTATGCTCAGATAATAAGACAAACTCCCGACGAGCGGCTCTTTGTCCTCGGGTCGGGGCGGATGGTCAAGATTCAAGATGTTCTGGAATGGTTTATCCAAAGGTCGGAGAAAAAAATCACGGCGGTTACCTCCAAGTCCCTGGAGCGCGCCATCGATCCACCCCGCCTTGGAGCCGATACATCACGGGCACAAAAAGTCCTGAAGTGGACCCCTCAAATTCCTTTGGAAACATCTTGGGGGGAGATCTACCAGGAAGCACTGAGGTTAATTTCTCATTAACCTTCCAGGATAAAGCGAGCGTGCTCCTGACGTAACATTGCAAAGGGAGTGATGCATTTGACTCCAAGTCCAATACATACGTTTGGGATCTTAATGCGGCGTGTGGAGGCAGCTGGCTGCTCATGAGTGACCACAGTTAACTTGTGCGCCAGAGCATGCGCTATAAGATAATAGTCGGCGACCTGAAGAAAGGTGCTGACGGCTGCTGATTCATAATTTTGATTTGTTACCCAAGTACTCACTGAGGCTAGGGCTGGCAAAACGGTAGCATCCGGTTTGAGGAAAAATGCGGACCCAAGCTTTTTTGCCCATTTTGCGAGGTCGTCTTCACCGGCGTCGATTTCGTCGCCAACTTTTTCGATGCTGAAGACTTTCTTAGATTTGTTGCTTTGAATCAGCCATTCCCAAAATGCGGGACAAAAATCAAGGCCGTAATGGAGATTTTTGGCTTGAATAAACACGTTTGCGTCGAGCAAATAAGTCATCGGAGCACCCCTAGGCTTTTGCCAAGGTGATGAAGTGTCTCAACCTTAGAAAACCCGAGCATGCGCAAGGCGTCCCGGTGAAGAGTTTGCCCTTCATAGGTGCTTGCAACAAGTGCACGGGCAAAGCGTTTACTCACTCGTACGGGCAGTGTGAGATAGAAATTTCCACCACCACTTGACGTGGACTTACTTTGAATGCGTTGGAGTTCCGCTGCATATGCGTCAGACAACTGTTTTTTAGTCATTGCGCCGGAATCGGCGATTCGCCGCAGAATGACCAGTGTGCTCACCTTGAAATGACGCGCAAGACGATCCAATTCGGCAGGCAAATTACCTTTGGGATTATAGACGTCGGTGAAGGATTTCATCGGAACAAGGATCTCAGCTGCAACTTGATTACACCAACGTTCGATCTCATGTGTCGATGTTGTTGCAATACTGGCGTCCGATATTGCAGACTGACCAAGCCAAATGTGAGCAAGTTCATGGGCCATTGTGAACATCTGGGCGGACTTCGTGTCTGCGCCATTGATGAATATTAAAGGTGCCAGTTCGTCTGACATGGCAAAACCGCGAAATTCGTCCGGGTCCAACGGTCTAGTATTGTTGTTAAGTACGACACCGCTGCACATAACCATGATTCCGGCGCCTTCCACCAGATCTATAAATTGTCGAAGAGCCTCTATCCACGAGGTCAATTTGCTGCGTGCCTTAAGATCAAAGCCGAGGTGATCTCTTATTGTTGCTGCAGCTTCAACGGAGTCTAGCGTGCGTTTTAGTTTGCCCACGAAGGGTAGGGGCTTTTCATGCATCGAAAGAGAAAAATCGCGATACCACTCCTGCCGCTGCTGGCAGATGTAAATTGTCTCGAGCAAATCTGGACTAAGCCTATGGATGTTGCGCCCAGAAATGGTTCGAAAGTCAGGGATTGGGACATTTTCAATGGGTGGGTCGGTCAGAAAAAAGAATCCAACCGGGACCCGTGTCGCGAGAGCGAATTTTTCAAGTTGTTTCAGAGTTGGGGTATTGTCACCTTTCATCCAATCAGAAAGCTGGGGGAACTTCATCAAAAAATCCTCAAATGGCCGCCCTGACCGCTCACAGGCCCACTTAAGAAGTTTTGGTTTGATTTCAACGCGGAGCGTCATTTTTTGGTTTCATCCTCAGATTACGAGGCTATAGGGGGGAACCCCTGTTGAATCCTAGCATTTGAAGAAACCTGACACAATTGGATCTTAATTCGTCAGGGTGTTGGCGTTTTTGACCTCAGAATTCGAACTCCCGCCTTGTGCAGAATACCCACCGCCACCAATCCCAAAATGACTTCTGCGATGATGGCGACCAACCGGCTGAAGACGGGAATCATCAAAGCCATGTTTTCTGGGATGAGGTGCTTGATCGCCACATAAAAGACGGATTCTTTAACCCCGATTCCTCCGGGAGCAAACAGGGCCAAAAATCCAATGGTATCTGCAAGCGCCATGCTACCAATCAGGGGAGTCAAAAAATCGTGACCGAGATTGAGCCCGAATCCTCGGCAGGTGTATAAAGTCCCCAAGCCAAAAAACAGGTAAATCACCCCAAAGATCAGCTGCAGATTGATGAGTACTCTGGCCGGAGCATCGACGAGGTTGATGCTTTTCTTCAATACCCGATTCATGACAGTGGTCGCGAGGTGGAGGCACCAACGATAACTTAAAACAAATACTAAGTCCCCCAATAGCACCAGCCCTAATATCGCACCACGCCACGACAGGGGGTACTGTTCGAAGGACCAGAAGAAGAATAGGGCACCCATGACAACCGATGCCACAATGGAAACAATCACCACCAGAAGATTGTTAAAAAGCACTAGAGACTTGGGAAATCCCCGTTTTTCCAGCCAGACCATTTGAATCAGGTAGGACCACATTTTGCCGGGGATGTATTTTGCCAGACTAGGGAGATTGACCACTGGAATGGCATCCCAGAATCGTAACGAATGGTGAGATATCCCCTTTAGTCCATAAACCCAGGCATAGGTCAGGCTGAGGTAAGCCAGCAGGGTAAAGACCAGCCCCAGTGCCAATTGATCAGGCCTCAGGGTAAAGGTCATGGCCCTGATTTGATCAAGATGGGTGTAAAACTCCCGCCCAAGAAAATACAGGCAGCCGCCAATCAACAGCAGCGTCAGCATGACCTTCAGGGGCTTTGGGATTTTAGCCATCAGCCACCTTATTCGAAACGATTTAAGGCGTCGATTACCGTCATTATCTGCTCTTCCGTATGACAAAAGGAAATCGGCAGGCTGAGGGTTGTGGCATGGATTTCTGAAGCAATCGGAAAGTCCTGGCTCATCAAAACCCCTTGCATGGCCACCTGTTTGTGCGGTGCGACAGGGTAGTGGATCTCCGTGTGAATCCCCTGCTCCAAGAGATAGGTTTTGAGCTGATCACGCTTGGGGTGGCGAATATTGAAGATATGGTACACGTCAAAATAGTCACCCTGACGAACCGGCATGATACACTGGGGGTTCAGGTGCTTGAAGTAAAGCGAAGCCAATCGGCGCTTGTGGTCATTGATGGCGTCTAAAGCCTTTAGTTTGATACTGAGAAAGCCCGCTTGAACTTCATCCAGGCGGGAGTTAAAGCCGACCACCTCATTGTAATACTTAACTTTTGAACCATAGTTGCGGAGCATTCGCAGGTGAGCTGCCCCCTCATCCGAATCTGTCAGGATAGCTCCGGCATCCCCCAGTGCACCCAGGTTCTTGGTGGGGTAAAAACTAAAAGCACCAAAGTCCCCAAACGTGCCCGCCATCTTGCCCCGAAATTTGGCACCGTGGGCCTGGGCGCAATCTTCAATCACCTTCAGACGGTATTTTTGGGCCAGAGAGCCGATGGCATCCATGTCACACACTTTGCCATATAGATGCACCGGCATAATCGCCACGGTGCGTGGTGTGATGCGACCTTCGATCAAATGGGGATCAAGGTTATAGGTTGCCTTATCCGGTTCAACCAAAATCGGAATGAGTTGGCACTGCATGATCGCCAAAATGGTGGCGATATAAGTATTGGAGGGGACAATGACCTCGCTACCGGGGGAAAAATCATACACCCGCAACGCCAGCATCAACGCGTCTAATCCGGAGGCCACCCCAACGCAGTGCTTGGAGCCATTATAAGCTGCAAACTCTTTTTCAAACCGCTCGACCTTTTTGCCAAGGATAAACCAGCCACTCTCCAGTGTTTCGGCAAAATCCTTCTGATAAGCGTCAAAAAAGGGTTTATTGAGCTGCTTTAAATCTTCATAGGGTATTTTCATGGATACGGCTCAAATATATAGTCGTTGTGATCAAAAAACTCTGAGGCCAATACTAACAAAATTGCATCAGGAGTAAAATGATGCATCGTATGCCAATCCTGAGGCTCCAAGATAAGACATTTGTTGGGGGAGTCTAACAAAAACTCCTCCTGCTTTGTCCCATCATGGTTTGAGATGATGCAGCTTCCCGCAATGCAAATGGCCGCTTGAAAAGTCTTATGATGGCGATGCCCCCCTCGCACAGAGTCATCGACCCCATAGATATAAAAAACCCTTTTGATATCAAACGGCAGGATTTTTTCGATAACGGTGAGGTGACCACGCTTATCGGAAAATGTTTTTAAATCCAGCATGCGCGCCATGGGTTAATTCCTCTCCTGATGGCTTTGAGCCATGTAGTATTCCGCAATAGCATCCCAGTTAAATCTTTCTTGAATCAGCTGCAGTGACGTTTGTCCCATGGTCGCCATCAATTCTGGATGACTTGCCAATTCCATAATCTGTTCGGCAAGTTGTGCCTCATCGTTTTCCCGGTGTAAAAACCCGTTTTGACCAGGAAAAACTACCAGATCATTGCCGCCGACATTGGAGGCAATCACCGGGCGTCCACAGGCCATGGCTTCCGGTACCACCACGTTCAAACCATCCGATGGAAGACGCCGCGAGGGCATCAATAGGATATCGGACGCGGAATAATATTCTGACAACTGGTGGCTCGGGATATTGCCCACAAAAATCACTTTGTCGCGGGTGCCATCCTTTTGAAGGATGGACTCGTATTCCTCTTGGAGGGGGCCGCTGCCCACCACCATCACCCGGTAATTGTCAAAACCCTTTTCCTTTAAGATCCTTAAGGCGCGGAAGGCGGTAGAAAATCCCTTTTTTTCCACAAACCGGCCAATCAGCAGCAGCACGGGTGTGGGATCTAAGATCCCATACTGTTGTCGCACCTTAAGACGTTTTTCCGCATCAAAACGGATTTTGCGGGAATCGACCCCATAAATAACCAGTTTGATCCGCTCCGCCGCGATGCCAGCCTTCACCAAATCCTCCTTCAGGTCGCTGCTGTTGCAGGACAAAAAGTCAGATCGTCCGATTATGCGGGCCGCTTGCTTCCCCAACCAACCTAAATTACTCAAAACCGTGACATCAGAACCCGGAAACGAGGTAAAAACCTTGGTCTTTGCACCAGACAAAAATCTCGCCGCCAGCGCCATAAACGTATTGGGCACCGCCCAATGGGCCTGCGCGAAATCAAACCCCTCCTTTCGAAACAACCGGGCCAGTTGGATCACGCCACAGAGCAGCATAAAGGGAAGGATGAAATAATTC
>JAKQGS010000405.1 GCA_029556045.1 Pseudomonadota bacterium
AACAAGTATGAGGATCGCTTGCCACAAGGTCAACCGTGGCCTTGTGTTCATCCATGATGCCTTTGACAATCGACAGCCCTAGACCCGTCCCCTGCCCCACCGGTTTCGTGGTAAAAAACGGCTGAAACAGCTTCTTTTGAATAACCGGATCAATGCCTGGTCCGGAATCCCGGATTTGCACAATCACAGAACGGTCCGTTTCAGATAACTCGATATGCACCCACTTTTCATCACGATCGGTGACGGCATCGATGGCGTTGTTAATGAGATTCACGAGAACCTGCTCGATTTCAATCTCATCACAGATGACTTTCCCCATACCGTGCGTGCGAACGCTCACAGGGACAGAGTGGCGCCGCGATTTGGCGTCCGTAAGGATGATAGCCTCTTTAATGATGTCTGCCAGATCGTGTTCTTTATAATCACTTTTATCATCACTGCGGGAAAACTTACGCAATGAACTGACGATTTTTGCAATGCGACTTGTGGCTTTATCGATGGTATCCAGCTTGGACATGCGGACATCCAGCACACCAGAATCCTCGTTTCTTAATAAGAGGGAAGTTCCCATAATGATCGTTAAAGGATTATTGATCTCATGGGCAATACCGGCCGCCATTTCTCCCAAAGAGGCCAGCCGGGCGTTGCGCAAGCTTTTCATCCGCTCAATCTCAAGGGTTTCCAAAGTCCTCTGTTTTTCTTCCGCTGCTTCCACCAGGGACGTCACGTCATAGTCAACCCCGGACATACGCACCGGAACGCCGGCGGCGTTGCGTTCAATGGTGGTTTTCACGGACAGATGCCGCACGCTGCCATCGGGAAGGATGACGCGGAACTCCTCCTGGAAATTGGATAGGCCATCCGCAATGCACCGTTGAGCGGTAGCTTGGAGGCGTGCCAGATCGTTCGGGTGGATCACCTGACCAGCCGCCTCAAAGAGATCGGCAAATTCGCCTTTTTTGATGCCATAGAGCCGGTACATCGGGTCATCAAACTCTAGGGTCTTTTTTTCCAGGTCGCATTCCCAGGTGCCGACGGCCACTGCATCCAGGATACTTGCCAGTTTTTTTGCGGCAGCGGCTTTTTCCATCTCAGCCAGGGTCGATCGGGTGATATCCAAATTGATACCAGACATTTTAATGGGCTTGCCATTCGCATCCCGTTCAATGGCATAGGTACCGGAACAATAACGAATCTGACCGTCCGGCAACATGGCACGAAAGCGGGTTTCAAAAGAGGATCCAGGCCCCGCCAATATTTTTTCAAGTTTCTGCCAGGAAAGCTGCCGATCTTCGGGATGAACGATACGTGCGAATGCCTCTGGCGTGCCGTCGAATGCCTCACGGGTCAGGCCGAAAAGTTTAAACATGCCATCATCCCATTCAACAACCTGGGTTCTTAAATCCCATTCCCAGGTTCCCACCGATGCCGCGTCGAGGATCTTCGCCAATTTCTCGGCAGCAGCGACCCTTTGTTCCTCTGCCAGGACTGTGTCCGTCACATCGAAGTCGGTGCCGAATATTTTGAGTGGCTCGCCCTGCTCACCCCGTTCCACCGTGGCTTTGACCCGTAGGTGACGGATCTGACCGTCCGGATGAACAACGCGGAAGGTGATATCAAAGGTTGACTCCCCACTGCTGATGCGGTCAAAAATTCCTTCCCGCATGCGCTGGCGATCATCGGGATGAATACCTCGACGATTGACTTCCATCGGATCCGGAAAGTCCATCCGCGTGACGCCGTACAGTTTATACATGGTGTCATCAAAGGTGAGTCTGCCGCTCGGTATGTCAAGCTCCCACACACCGACACCAACGGCCTCGATGATATCGGACATACGCTTCAGGGCGGAGCGCTGGCTATCGGCACTCTGCGTATTGTCCCGCTTATCGGCATTCAAAGGTACTCCTCCCCGCTCCAATTCAGACGTCGGCGAAACATCGTATCAAAGGCTTTGATAGAACAAACCTAGTATATTCACCCATAAATCAGTGAATCAACCAGGCTGTCGCCTCATCGCCCATCACCACGAATTTCCAATAAGTTTCATTGATAAAGGATGCCAAACAGGGGACTGCCTGGCACTTTGTAGGACCGCTGATTGTCGCCTGGCAAATCATAGAACGTCAGAGTGCCCTGGCTACCGGACTCTCCCCCGACCATTAACGTTTTCGTCGAAGGATCCACAAATATCCCATACAGGCGATCCTCCGAACTGCCATAGGCGTGGATGGTCTGAAATGGCGACGAGCCATCCAGCACCATGCGCACAACGGCCGGGGTGCCAGATTCCTTTTCGATCATAGATCCGTATAGAATATCGTCTTCTTCCCCATCCACAATCTGGTACCACAACGCGTAAGGAGTCAAGTCAACCGCCAGGTCCGTTAAGGAGCCATCCGCAGGATTGAGCTTCTGAGCACCCGCCACACAATTGGGATCGCGCCCCAGGGGGCATAAGCCGATGATGACCGCGGAATCGGCCTGCCAATTGTAAAATCCCGTGGGAAGCGAGGCTTTGAGGGGAATCACTTCGGCCGCATCAATACGAGCCAACTGGTTTCCGTCCCAGGTGAAACGGTATAGCCGCTGGGACTGGTTGGATACTTCATTCTCATCCACCCCCTGGTGGATCACATAAATCGTGTCATGGCTCTTCTTGATGGCTGTTGGTCGAAACACCGGCACCTTGAGACGCAGACCAAAGGTGTCGAGGGTCTGCACGACGGATCCTTGCCGGGTCACCACCAACAATTTTCCCGAGTGTCGCATGGCCAGCAGCAAATGCTCATCATCCAGCACCATAACGGCGGTCGGATCACCGGGTGCTGCTCCCGTCAGAGTCACCGCTTGGGTGGCGATGGATTTTTGCGCCAGATCGATGGTGCGAAAACTGACGGCGGAACGGTCGAAAAGATAATAGGAATCGTCCGCCTGAAACACCGGTGAATCCAGCGCCAGATCATCCTGAATTCGTCGTAGTTGTCCGGTGGCAAACTCATAGTCCAGCAAGGAGGATGTACCGGCAATCGGCTCCCCCACGCCGCGATTGGTCATCAGCAGACCTTTGAACTGGCTGTCGGAGAAAGCCTCTAATTCCACAGTGGTATCGGAAAAATCATCGTTCTTGCTGGAGCCGCAGCCCAAAACCAATGCCAGAATGGCGCCCCACCCCCCCATTAGAATTCGACCGTGGATTTTCATCGCGTCCCCCTCTCAAGGATTCCTTGATTATGGTAACGCGAATTGTCTGGGGAGTGTACGAAAATCGACGTTTTTCGCCGTCAATAGCAACACCACCAGAACCAGTTTTCACTCCTATCGGTCGTTCAGGTTGGCGGCAGGAACCGTCTCCACTTTAACCGGCTCTTCAGCGGTCCGGCCGCCGATGTCCAAAAACCCGTCGGTTGGGTCATCTTTCATGGTTTCCACCTCGGGGGGAGGCTCTTCTATCCCTTCCACCTCTTCGACTTGTGCATCTTCCACTGCACTGCTGTCAAACGAAGTGATACTGTCGATCACCACCTGTGTCGTGTCCCCTTTGGCATCGTTCACCGGGGTCTTTTCTTCCAGAAGGTAGGGTTTTTCCGCAGGTTTTGCCCCCTGAGTTTCCGCATTCTTTTCCCCTGGTTCGTCCGCCGCTGTCGAATCACGGGCAACCGCCAGAAATTTGTCGCGGGTGTCCTGCGACAAGGGATAGGTGGCCAGGTAGGGCTTCAACCAGGTCTGAACCGTGGGACTGGGATCATGCTCCGCTGCCGCTAAATAAAGCTCATTCAACTGGTTTCGGTTGCGAGCAGCAGCCATAAGAATGTGAAGGCGGGCAGGCGCCTCCACCACCCGGATCGCCTGCCGCAGGACAAACATCTCACCTTCGGTACTCTTTTTGATAAAACGCTTGAAGTAGTTTTTAACCAACGATGGCCGGGTGTCACCCAGCGCTTTTTCCACGGTTTCCAGGTCAAGGGCAAATCCAAACTCCGCCAGCGCAAACGCGGCCTCCATGCGAGCCCAGAATTTCTTCTGATTTAAGGCTTCATACAGCGCCACTTCGGAGCCCTGCATACGGGAGCGTCGAATATCCTGGATCGTTTTCAGGCGCTGCCATGTATACTGATGATTCAGGCCTCGCAGCCAGGTTTCTTTTTGCGACTGCCCCCACGTGCCATTCATCGCCGTTTTTTCCATCATTTCATTCGGTAGGAGCCAATACGGATTACTTAGATCCGGTAATCCCACATCGGTTGGCATTACGGGGGTTGGTGTCTCCGCCGCTTTGTTATCAATCACAGGCTCACGGGTGGGCTCGACGGGCATTGATTCCAACTCCGGCTCGCTATCGCCAAAAACCTCATTCCAAAACGCCACAAGATTTTCCCAGGGGTCGTCCGACTCTCCGGTCAGATGGATAAAACCGGCTGCCGCAACCAACAGGACCAACAGGCCAGCTCCCAGAACGCCCCAACGAGACGAGCGGGGTTCCAAACCGGGAGGAATCTCTGCATTCATCAGCAGAGGTTGGGCTGGCGGGGGGATTTCGTCCGGAAAATTCACGGAAAGAGGGGCATAAGCCGCAGGATTATCCTGGTCGATATCGCCCAGGTCAATCACCGGTTGAATTTCGTCCAATGGCGGTACCGCCACCGTGGTTGCGAGCACATCCTGGCTCATGAGAAGATCCCTCTCTGGTATTCCCCCCTTTCATCGTCAGTTTCCGGTAAAACTTAAGCCGCAAAATATATTACATTTTTAATATCATTTAAAATAAACTATGATATTTCTATTATACTATAAAATCTTAATTAAGAATATTTACCTTGAAAATTAAAACACTTATCGGTAAAAATTCCGGTCTCGAAGAAATTCGACCATTGCCTATCATCTTGTTTATTCCTTAAAGGGACAGGTTTCATGAACATCAAGTTAGAAAAGTTAAGAAACATCGGTATCTCCGCCCACATCGACTCTGGCAAAACCACTCTGACCGAGCGTATCCTCTATTACACCGGCCGGATCCACAAAATCGAAGAAGTGCGCGGCGGCGGCGACGGCGCCACCATGGACCACATGGAACTTGAAAAAGAGCGGGGCATCACGATTACGTCCGCTGCCACCACCGTGCAGTGGAATGATAATGTCATCAATATCATCGACACCCCGGGACACGTTGACTTTACCGTGGAAGTGGAGCGCTCGCTGCGGGTTTT
>JAKQGS010000420.1 GCA_029556045.1 Pseudomonadota bacterium
CTTCACGGGGGATTGCGGGACTTCCAGAAGGGGATCTTTGCGACCCAGCGCATCGCTCAGTTCCTCCACCCGTGGCAGTGCCTGACGTCGGACAGGACAATCGCCGCCGGTTTCCAGAGCAGGTACCATCAGACCCATATAGTAAGGTGTGATTCCCGCATGGAATAAATGATCGAGATCGGAAAAACCCCGCTCTTCGGTCGGCAGGAGTTTGACGATATCCTGGGCCGCGGACGCAGCAGTGATCTGGTGCTTCATCTGCCAGCGCCAATTGACAAATTGCGCTGGTTCCACCCTCATGCGGGCGCTCATGCGGGCGGTAATGCTTGACGGATCGTCCTGCAAAGCTAAGAATTCAGGGGGAATATGATCGGACATCGCCGTGGTGCGAGAGGACAAGGCATTGGTGGATTGTGGAATTTCCGGCTGCATGCTCTCCTCAACCAAGCAACAACGCCCGCGAATTTGAGTGATAGCTTCTATAGAGGAGTCAACTGTGAAGATCAATCGTTTGCTGCTGGGGTCCACGTCCCCCTACCGCCAGACCCTCCTGAAATCAACGGGATTGCCCTTTGATGTGGCGGCGGCGGATGTTGATGAACAGGCTATTGTGGCTAATAATCCCCGGGACTTGGCCCTGGCCCGCGCCAAAGCCAAGGGGCTGGCGGTGGCCCGCCTGAATCCCGGCACCCTGGTGATTGGGGCCGATCAGGTGCTGGGATTTGAGGGCCAATCCTTTGATAAAGCCGCCGATGCCGGCGAGGCGGCCCTGCGTCTCCGGCAGTTTTCCGGGCAGACCCATTTTCTCCACTCGGCGTTTTGTCTGGCCTTCCGCGGCAGCGATTGGGAGGACGCGGTTCTCGTGCATGGGGATGTGGTGGATGTGCCGATGTCCATGCGGCGTCTGACCGATGAAGAGATCGCGGCTTATGTGGCCACCGGAGAGTGGCGCGGGGTGGTGGGCTGTTACCAGTTCGAAAATAAAGGTGTTCACCTGTTTGTGCAGGTGGGAGGAGACTCCTCCGCCATTATCGGTTTGCCGCTGCCCCAGCTTTTGCAGGCTTTGCGGACTTGTGGGGTGAACCCGTTACTGCAACCTTTACCCCCCTGGCCTTTGTATCTGGCCTGACACAGGACGGACAAAGGGCCGTTAACACACATTGATCACAGAGTGGCTTGGGTGCTTTGCAGGTATAACGCCCCAGCAGGATAAACCAGTGGTGGCCTGCGGGTAGAAACTTCGGATCCACCACCTGCAGCAACACTTGTTCGGCTTTTTCCGGGGTGGTTTCATCGTGAAGCCCAAGCCGTTGAGTGACCCGGAAAACATGGGTATCCACCGCCAGGGTTGGATGTTGAAATATTTCCCCCAGGATGACATTGGCGGTCTTGCGCCCCACTCCCGGTAGAGCCTCCAATGCCTCTCGGGTATGGGGAACCCGGCCGTTATATTTATCCAATAGGATTTGAGAGAGCTTGAACACGTTTTGGGATTTGGTGGGTGCCAATCCAATCGGACGGATGTGCTCCAAAAACTTTACGGCTCCCCACTGAACCATCAACGCCGGATCAAATCCCTGCTCGTACAGGGGCGTCATGCATTCATTCACCTTACGATCGGTGGTCTGTGCGGACAGCACCACGCTCACCAGAAGTTGGTATTCAGTGCGGTAGAAGAGTTCACAGCGGGGGTTGGGATTGATGCGGCGGAGGGCTTCAAAAACCTTCTCCACCAGCATGCGGCGTTCACTCAGAGACTTCAATTTTGACATCGCCCTTGACCCGGCATTGGCAGGCTAACCGCTCATTGGGTTCTGCCGCCATGGTTTCCAAAAAGTCCCGCTCGTCATCCTGCATGGGGGTCAGGTTTTCCGCCCCTTCCAAAACGCGAACCATACAAGCTCCGCAGGCGCCGTCGCGGCAACCAAACAGGATGGATGTCTCGTGATCTTCGCACAAATCGATCAGGGGATAATTATCCGGCACATCGATGGTGAGTTTGTCGGTGGTGATGGTTACTTTGGGCATCGTCAGCATTCCTTCCACTAATCTGAGAGAAAGCTTGTAGGCAAATCCCCCCCCCACTGTCAATGTTAATAATGAGATTCTATGGTTATTAACAAGCTAATATCACTCTTTAATCACGACTTTTTACGACCCCATTGCTCCACAAACCCCGCCAGGAGTTGCACTGCCTGCCCGCTGCCGCCAGCTTCCCGCATACCCCCATTGGGTCCGTCCGCCCAGGCGTAGATATCTAGATGGGCCCAGGGTTTGTTTTTGGCAAAACGTTTCAGGAACAGAGCCGCGGTCATGGCCCCCCCAAAGGATGAACTGGAACAATTGCTAATGTCCGCGACATTGGACTTCATTTGTT
>JAKQGS010000452.1 GCA_029556045.1 Pseudomonadota bacterium
CAGATGGGCACTCAGGGTGATCTGGTGCGTAAGGTTCATCAGCTGGCCAAGGGTGCTGGCCTGTCCAAAATGCCCGAAGTGGGCATCTATCCCGGACAGGAAGTGAATGCCTTTGCCACCGGCCCCAGCCGTAACAACTCGCTGGTGGCGGTGTCCGAAGGACTGTTACGCTCTATGAATAACGACGAAGTCGAAGGGGTGCTGGCCCATGAGGTAGCTCACATCGCCAACGGCGACATGGTGACCATGACTTTGATTCAAGGGATTGTGAACGCCTTTGTGATGTTCCTGGCCCGCATTGCAGCGTTTGCGCTGTCGCAGGTGATGCGTGGCAACGATGAACGGGAAGGCGGAACCTCACCGCTGGCGCAGATGCTGATGGTGTTTGTGTTTGAAATGATCTTTGGTCTGGTGGGTGCGGTCATTGTCGCTTGGTTCTCCCGTCACCGTGAATTCCGTGCCGACGCTGGTGGCGCGCGCCTTGCGGGCACCAACAAAATGGTGGCGGCCCTTGAGCGTCTGAAACGCAGCGTGGACGGTGTGTCCGCCGATCAGCCAGCGATGGCCTCGCTCAAAATCTCCGGGCGTAAAACCGGTGGCCTGATGGCACTCTTTATGACTCACCCGCCTCTTGAAGTGCGGATCGAAGCCCTCCGTCGCCGGAGCGCATAACGGCATTTGCCAAGGAAAACTGCAAAAGCTGTCGAAGGAGAGATCCCTCGGCAGCTTTTTCTTTTATCGGTCAAAGCAAAGCTGTCAAATGCCCTGAGTCTTTGCGCTGGAGGTTTCTGGGTGTTTGGCGATGGGCTCCCCGATAAAACGGCAGACCCACTGCAGGCGGGAGGCTTCGATGCGGCATAACTCTCTGGCTTCCGACGAAAGCGAACGATAAACAGGATCATCAGGGACGGCAGCCGGCGCAATGGGCTTAATGCGCACGCCCGGTTTGGTGAGACCAACCACATCCAAATTGGTCAGGGTGAGTTTGCGAACGGATTTGGTGACCCGGTCCAGGGTCATGGCGGCGCCGACACCCTCCGGGAAGCGGTGCGGTGGATTGGTCATAAATACAAAATTCCCCAGCGAGTACAGGATGGGTTTACCCCGATGGATCGCGATGGTTTGCAGCACATGGGGGTGGTGGCCGATCACCGCTGTCGCACCCGCATCAATCGCCGCCTCCGCTATCATCACCTGGTAGGGTTTGGGGGTGGTTTTCATTTCTTCACCCCAGTGAAACACCGGGAACACAAAGTCGCAGCGATCGGCATAATGGCGGACAAGGCGCATGGTTTCATCGATGCTCACAAACGCCGAGCCCGGCTGATTAGCTTTCGCCCAAAACTTGCTGGGATAGGTGCGGTTAAACGACAGCACACACACGGTTCCTGCGGCAGTGGCCACCATGGCTGGACGGAGTGCTTCGTCGAGATTGACTCCCGCCCCGGTGGTTTGGATGCCCGCCAATTGCAGGGATGTCATGGTGTCGAAGAGACCGAGAGACCCCAGATCCAACGAATGATTATTGCCCAGGGTGGCCACGTGAATGGGAGCTTTTTTCAGGAGCTCCCCCACTGCCGGTGACATCTTCAGCACCCAGGTCTTCATAACTGGCGCCAGACGGGCGTTGGTGGCAGCCCCTTCGAAATTCACCACATTGACGGTGGCTGATTTCAGAAGGTCATCAATTCCGGCGAAGGGTTCTCCCAAGGCGGAAGTGTCGAGAGGATCGGCACCCTGGGGCAGGTAAAGGTCTCCAAAAAACTGCACAGATGCGGTATCCGCTTGGCTCGATGTTCCACCGAAGCCAAGGCCCAATGCCAGCAGGAACTGCCCCAATTTTTGGTGAGGACCCCTCATCTGCTCATTTCCTAAGCAATTCATGGTTGCTTCTCTATTATAAGGGATCTTATGCCACAGGATGGTCGTGTTGGGGGTAGAAAAATATTTACCCCTGTCCCCAACTAAGATATAAAACCCGTTCCCCAATGGGGAAACTGATGCTTTTTGGAGAGATGGCCGAGTGGTTTAAGGCGGCGGTCTTGAAAACCGTTGTGGGGTAACTCACCGGGGGTTCGAATCCCTCTCTCTCCGCTCTTGGGCCACCAAGAAGGAGAAAGAGTCCAAAAGCACCAGACAGCTCAGTGTGGAGAGATGGCCGAGTGGCTGAAGGCACATCCTTGCTAAGGATGCGTATGGGAAACTGTACCGAGGGTTCGAAT
>JAKQGS010000454.1 GCA_029556045.1 Pseudomonadota bacterium
GTTCGATTTCCACCACAAAAATATCACACCAGTTATGATGGTTGACGATGCTGCTGGCTTTTCCGGTGATCGCTTTACTGCGGATGGCCTCCGGGGCGTCAGCATGGTTATCTGTCACGATGGCAGACAGCACGGCAAACCCGGTGGTCATGCCATGGCCCCCCTGCTGGCAGAAAGCGAGGGTGATCAGGCGCTCCGCGAAGCTGATGGTGGTTTCTTCGTAGGTACCGCTCTCACACTTATTGGCGCTGGCAAATGGATTGCCCAATTCTATGGAGGCTCCCACGATGCCCTGATAGGCATTGATGGTCCAGCTGCTCTCAGAGTCAGGGCGGTAGAAGTCTGTCACACCGATGGTGCGACCATTGCCGTTGATGCGGATCTGAACATTATTACCCTCGTCGGAAAGTTCCATTTTCAGGTTGCTGGAATCCCCAAAAATGGCATCCGCCAGACCTTCGACCTTGCTTTTTGCAATCATGGCTTTGGTGAAAGTATACTCATTTTTTGTGCGATCCAATGACAGCAGATAGTGGACTCCCATAAGTTCCGCCGATTGACCATCCCCGACGCAAGCGGTGAATTTCACGTTCTTGCCTGGGCTGGCTTTATAGACTTGGAAGTAACGGCGCATATCGTCGTCGATGGCGGCTCCCGCAAGTTCAACCACTTCCAGAGCGGGAGGTAACCCCGTTGGAGCGGTAAGGCCGAAGGTCATCAGTTCACCCTGCGGGCAGGCTGTCTCGCTGTGCGCTAATGGGCTGTCATAAAAAGACAAAATTGCGCAGAAAACCAGGTAACGGAAGGGAGAGGTTCGGCGGCTTTTTGTCATATGGGATTCCCCGAGGTTGTTTTTATAAAAAACGCTTATAAATAAACGTTTATTCTATAATAGTAAAGAGTAAAATATAATATGTTAACATCATGATTAAATAGATAAAAATCGTTTTGCTTAAGATCATCCCTCTGTCGTCCGATACGTGATTCGATGTGGAGATTCATGTCCAATAACCAGGGGACCGCCGTGGGATTAGGTTCAAACGTATTTCCGTCTGTCGGACGATGGATTATGCTCGGGGTCTGCCTGGCGATGGTGCCCGCCTGTACGGGTGGTGGCAGCAAAAAATCCACCCGCCGTATCGTCAAAGGGGCTGGCCAGGAAGCGGCTGCAGACAAACCTCTATCTGAAAAAACTGTGCGGGTCGCGTTCAGCAACACCCCGCTCCAAAAAGAGGGCCTGAACCTGAGTACCCTAACCGGGGAAATCCAAGTACAGGGGGTTACCCGTCCTGGCACCATCGTCGTCGATGCGACTCAGTCCACCATCTCGGCCTCCGGCCTTCCCATCGGGGTTGAGGCGGTATTTGTACGTTTTAAGAACGGTCAGGACGTGGTGATGACGGGTGTGGTGGAGCAGATCAAGATCGATGGTTCCGCCGACGTGGATGTGACGTTGAAAGAATGCGGCATGCATAAGGCCTGGAAAGGCCAGGAGCTGCAGGGGACCTGCTCGTGGGAATTATATCTGGATTAATAGGGGTGGCAGCACGATGACATTACCTCGGTCCGCACATCGTCATCTATCCCAAAAGCTTGGCATGGCAAGTCTGTTGACGACTCTTGCTATTTCGCTGACGGCATGTGGTCCGCAATTGCGTAATCCCTGGCGACACCAGGGAAGCAAGCCTCATGTGGCTGAGAAACTGGAAGCAGCCCGTCAGGTTGCCTTTAACGTGATGCCGCCGGTGTCTTCATCATCCGTGCACCTGACCTCATCAGCATTTTACGAACGCGCAGAAATAGATCCCGCCAGCCAGTTGGTGGTTTGGGCAGCCTTTTCTCCCGCCAGACAATCCGCGGTTGCCGCATCCGAGGTAGCTACGGCGATCGAAGAGCATATCAAAGAGCACGGGACCGCCTATGGTTTGACGCCGGCGGATCTTAAACCGGCAGAACGTCATCTGGCCTATCCACGCCCGGATCAGGCGGTGGTGTCTTTTCAACGGGTGTTTGAGGGCATCGAAGTGCGCGGTGGTCTGGTGCAATTTATCTTTACCATCGGATCGGATGGCTTATGGCGTCTGCGGGAAGTCATGAATCGGGGTTATGGTCCCATCAAGACCCTGAATCGTGGCGACGGTGCGGTATTATCTCAGGAGTTGATGGAGAGCACCGGTATCGCGGGACTTGTGGAATCCTCCCGCGCTCCGGTTATCCACGTGAAACCGGGTCCATCCGGCGGTTGGGAGTTTTTCCAGGCTTCCGAAATCGAGGCAGAAGATCCCATGTCCGGTGAGCGGCTGACTCTCACGTTTGCGGACGGCTCCGGTGAACTTCTGGAAGGGTTCAGCAATCTGCAGCATGCCACCAGTATGGGGGCTGAGATCTACGAACGCAGTTATGTTTTTAAAGATCGCAAAAACTTTCCACTGGCTTATGTCGATGTCGGAGGATCGGCAGCGGATGCTGGCGGGGTAACCGACGCCGATGGTTCGGTGCAGTTAAGCCTGCAAAGCCCCCGGGGGCAGGTTGTCGATATCGAGAAAAGCAGTAACGCGGTTTACGGCTTCACCTATAATCTTGATGCGGATGCGGATGCGGATGCGGATG
>JAKQGS010000457.1 GCA_029556045.1 Pseudomonadota bacterium
CAAAAAGCGCCTGATTAACGAAGCCTTTGCCCGCGACACGTTTACCTGCATCAAACCGGGTGGGTTTGTGTGGATCAAGATGGACCAGGAAGTTTACTTTCTGGAAACTCAGACCGCACTGGAGGCGGCAGGCTTTCGTCTCACCGACCAAAAACCACCCCTCACCACCCGACCCTATTCCAGCCAGTTTGAACGGCACTTTCAAGAGCTGGGGCACCCGACGCTTGAAGGGGTTTGGGTAAAATCACCGATCCTGCAATCCAGCTAAACTACATGTTATTCCCTATTTTAAGGAGTTTCGGTATTTTTTAGCCACCAAACACCTACGTTGGGCAGACCCGGCCGGCCACGACTTTCGCAATGGTCGAAACTATGATATTCTTAGGTTTTACGGCCAAAGCCATGTGCAACTGCTTGTTTTGACGAAAAAATCACAAGCATGTTGCGGCAGATCCAATGAAGGACAACCATGACTCAGCATTCCGGGCCCAAGGATCGGCCCCCAAAAAATTCTGGTAAGGTCTTAAATTTAGACCAAAATCAGCCGATAAAGGAAGCTACGGGCGACCATGGGATCACCCTCGCCCGCTTTTTGGAGCACGCCAGCAACCTGGCGTCGATGGATGGCTGTAAGGCCCAGAAAAAGTCCTCTGGTCAGGTCAGCACCCTTGCCAACCTGAAAAGAGAATTTAAATTGAAGTCTGAGTCTTAAGCATCAACGCAGTGAACCCCCGGCATTCATGGTGAATGCACAGCAAGGGAACAACGGGGGGTCTTACTGCAAGGATAGGAGTTACCAGTTACTTGGGCAGTCGCGGCGCGTCCAATACATCGGTAAGCAGTGAAACGGAATTTTACGATGTGGATTTTGACCTCATCGCAAACCTCAGCCAAACGACCTGCAACAAACTCGGTATCAGCCACCATCAGGTGGCGGTGACCTTCGTAGATTCTGATGCTATCCAATCCCTGAATCACGAGTTTCGCAACAAAAATGTCCCCACGGATGTGCTCTCCTTTCCGCAGGAAGAATTCAACCCACCCCTCACGGTAGCAGAACAGCCAGCTCCCAATGGCGGCCTCCCCAAAGGGCCCCCGATGCTGCTGGGTGATGTGGTGATTTCTCTGCCAGAAACCGAAAAAAACGCCCGGAACATCGGCCAGGGTCTGGACCGGGAAGCCTGCTTTCTGCTGGTGCATGGTCTTTTACACCTGTGCGGGCACGATCACGAAACCCCGGAGGAAGAATCCTTAATGTTGGAACAACAACGCCGTTTGATGGCGATCTTTGATAACGCCACCCCACCCCTGTGGGCGCACTGTGTCAGGAAACGATAAACCATGGACACCTACCCGAATAGCGAATTCAGCACCATCTTGATGATCATCGCCTGCATTGTGGCTTCGGCATTTTTTTCTGCCGCCGAAACCGCCATCACCTCCCTGGGGGCTCTAAAGGTCCGGCACCTGATGGAAACCAACGGCAAGGTGGTCAAGCAGCTCAATCTGTGGCTGCAACATCCCTCCCGCGTGCTCACCACCATATTGGTGGGCAACAACATCGCCAACATCCTGGCTGCGGCGTTAGCGACTGAGCTGGCGACCCGCCATTTTGATAGTCTGGCGGTGGGGATT
>JAKQGS010000292.1 GCA_029556045.1 Pseudomonadota bacterium
GGCCAACCGCCAGCGGATCCAGGAGGCCAACCTGAAGAGAAGTCTATTGGGTAAGCCCATGGTGCCGGACGACGATGATTTTATGGCCGCCATGACCCAGGGCCTGCCGGAGTGCTGCGGCAACGCTCTGGGATTTGACCGCTGGTTGAGCCTGCTTACCGGAGCGTCCTTTGATCAGACGATCCCGTTTCGCCGCGGCGGTTGTTTCCAGCGGGAAATCCCCTCGTAGAAAACAGCCAAGTTTGTCATGCGAATCCTCTGGCGAGATTGGTAGGAGATTCATGCCTCTTTATTTAAATAACCCTCCCTCGCGATCTCAGCTCTAATGCCCTTCTATCCTCTTAGATGATCCCCTCCGAAGGCAAATAATCGTTTGCACTTCCGTTTCTGCAGACGGTTCCAGTCATCTTTCACCTATGTTCATAAGGTACCTGACAACTTGACAACAAGATCCCTCCACCGCTTGTTAATCCAAGTGAATAACCGGCTCGTGTTCATGGGCTTGAGGCTGTTCGAAGTCAAACGACTCATGGACATACCGAGGTGGCGCACGGGGCGGTGGATCATAGGCTATATTAAGATGCTGGAGGTAACGCCGCACCGAGAACGGATCTGTTACTGAACTGAGGACTCGCATTTTGCCACCGCAGTCCGGGCAGGCCATAACGTCGATCTTAAAGACGTGGGCAAGCATTTTGGACCAGGTGCGATTTTTATGAATCTTCTTCCCTTCCGCCTCCTCATACTGGAATCCTTTCTTAACCTCCGGCTTCAGGGTGATTTCCTTGCGGTAAGGGCTGTTGGGAGCAAACACACCGGCCCAGCGCACCAGATGAGAACGCGGCGGGGGTATTAATGCGGAGAGTTTTTCAATAAATTCCGTCGGACTAAATAGCAGATGCGTAGTGCCATCGACCCACTGAGACTTAAGCTGGAGTTTAACCTTACCGTCTGCCGTGATCTCCAATCGCTCGTTGGATAGCGGCCCCCGGGCGATGTATTCAATCAGTTTGGCAAGACGATCCCTTTGCAGGGTGGCGACGCCGGTATTGGCGTGGAGGGAAAACTCGTGGATGGTGTAACAGCGAGAGCCTTTGGCCAGAGGGATCTCTTCCCAATACCCAAACCCCGAGCCAATCCGCGTCACGTATTTTCCCGCATTTGGCCCAAAGGCAATCTTGCCGGCAATTGAGCAGGCGGTGGCAAGGCTGAGAGTTTCACTGCTTTGAAAGAGTCCGTCCACCAGGGGATTTGCAACGATATCTCCTTCCTTGTCGAGGTATCCTTTCTTTTGCAAATAACCTACCACCCTCAAAGCGATGCGCTCCACCAGGGCAGCAACCTCCTGATCGGTGATGGGATCGATATTACGAAACCGCGGCAACCCCCTGACTCTGGTATAAACCCCATCAGGACACAGGATGTGAAGGTGAGGGTTCAAGTTGAGCGCCGATCCCCAGCGCTGGGTGAAGGCGATGCTTCCAGGGCTCGGGTCTTTGATACCAAGTCCTGTCGCTTTGTCCCGGTAATACCGATGAAGCTCAGTGATGACAAGGCCGTGAACCTTGCTGAAGAGTTTTTTGTTGGTCTGCAACCAATACCGAAGCGGAATGGGAAAACTCACAACAAACTGCCGGTAAGGAACTCTGGGCAGGACATGCTCCTCCAGATGAACCGCTGCCTCGGCCATGCGTTTTCCACAGCATGAGGGACAAAACCCTCGTTTTTTGCAAGAAAACGCCACCACATGCTCTTTTTTACAGTCTGCGCATTGCAGCCGCAGGAAGCCGTGGGCCAGAATACCACAACGCAGATAGGCCTCAAACTCCGCCACCACATAATCCGGCAAAGGTCGATTCTCAGCCTGCCGTTCGGCAACGAACGTATTAAGATGCCCTTGCAGGATCTCATAGCATGGGGTGAGCTCGGGGCGTCTACGAACGTACTTGGAAGTTGTGC
>JAKQGS010000299.1 GCA_029556045.1 Pseudomonadota bacterium
GACGATGCTCACGTTCCAGTTCACCCCTGCAATGCCAATGCCGTTATTACCCTTGGCGCCGATATTGCCGGCGCAGTGGGTGCCGTGGCCGTCGTCATCCATGGGATCGTTGTCTTTATTGATGAAGTCCCATCCCCGCCAGTCGTCCACATACCCGTTGCCGTCATCGTCGACGCGATTGGTGCGTTTGTCGCGCCCCTGACCGTCCAGACCGGATTCCCCGGGGTTGGTCCAGTAGTTGGGGGCGATGTCGGGATGGTTATAGTTAACGCCGGTGTCGATCACACCCACCACGATGTCTTTGGAGCCAGTGGCCAGATCCCAGGCCTCACGGCTTTGGATTTTGTCGTGTGCGTACTGTTTGGACAATTTGGGATCGTCGGGGGTTAGGAATTTCCGGAAGATGATGTTGCGGGCCACGTATTCCACCGTGCCGGAATCCATCATATTGGCTTTAAACTCGGATTCGGAAACACCGGCGGGGATTTTGATGTGAACGATATCCTGGGAGTCGTAAACATGCTTAACCTCAATGCCCAGTGCGGCAAACTGGTTCTGTGTGTCAAAGGAGGTGAATCCCTCCCGCATCTTTACCAGGTATTCGCCAGGTACGGTTTCCACAGGCTTTGCGGCCCAGGCTTGGGTGGAGAGCAAGAGCCCGATAATAAGCTTGAACCCATGTTTCATCATGGCGACTCCCTTCGCAGAATGGAAAAAATGGAAATGATGGGGGATTGTAGCAACCGGTTGACCGCTTGGTCAAAAAAATGCTGTGCGGTGCTGTTGGTAATCTGTTAAGATACGATAAATAAAACAGTCAATCCAATGAGTTTGAATCTTGTGTGGCGGCCTAAAATAAATGTGGTTAGAATAGCTCTCACTCAATCACATCAAAACCAGCAGTGCTGATCAAAGGTGCGCATGGAACTTCTCAGGCTCAAGGAACGAGTCAAGGCCAAGGTCAAACGGACCGGGCCGATTCCGCTTTTTGTGCGCACGCTGGCGGAAAACGACGTCGCCATCGATCGGGTGGCGGTGGATGTGGTGCAGGTCAACCTGGGACGCCTGTGCAATCAGGCCTGCACCCACTGTTACGTGGATGCTTCTCCCACGCGGCGCAAGCAGAACATGGGAGAGAATACCGTCGCCCGCCTTCTGGAGGTGGCTCGGAACAGCCGCGGATTAAAGGCGGTGGATATCACCGGCGGCGCGCCGGAAATGAACCCGCACTTTCGCCGTCTGGTGGAGGGCATCCGCAAGTTGGGCTTAGAGGTGATCGACCGAACCGGACTCACAATATTGTTGGAGCCGGGGCAGGGGGGCACCATTGATTTTCTGAAGCAACAAAAGGTTCATGTGATGGCCTCGTTTCCCACCCTTGAGGCCGGGAGTTTTGACAAGCAGAGGGGCAAGGGGGCTTTTCTGAAAAGCATTGCGGCCCTGAAATCTCTGAATCAGGCGGGGTATGGTGCCGATGATGAGACCCTTCGTCTGGATCTGATCAGCAATCCCATCGGCGTAGATCTGCCGGAACCGCAGGAACAACAGGAGGCCCTGTTTAAAAAACAGCTTCTGGATCTTTATGGCGTACGGTTTCATCGACTCTTTTCCCTCACCAATATGCCGATTCGTCGTTATGCCAAGGAATTGGAGCGCAAAGGCCGGTTTGGTGAGTATATGAGCCTTCTGGTGCGCAGCTTTAATAAGCAGGCGGCGGAAAAAGTGATGTGCCGCCGGCAGGTCTCCGTCAGTTGGGAGGGCCGGCTGCACGATTGTGAGTTTAACCAGATGATGGAAATCCCCCTGAGCTACAAACGGCGGACCATCTGGGATATCGATTCGTTTGATGAAGTGATTGATTTTCCGATCGCCCTGGCTAATCATTGTTACGGTTGCACAGCGGGCGCCGGTAGTTCGTTTGGCGGTTCATTGGTTTGAACGGCCATAACAGGCAAGGAGTATGAGATGGAAAAAGCATTGAATGTGGATATTGCGGTACGGGAACGGTATAGCTCGGCAGCTAAAGCACAGGAAGCGGCCCTATGCTGTCCCATCGATTACGATCCCAAATATCTCAAGGCCATTCCCAAAGAGGTGATCGAGCGGGATTACGGTTGTGGTGACCCCTCCCGTTACGTGCGCGAGGGTGAAACCGTTCTGGATCTCGGGAGCGGCACCGGCAAGATCTGTTTCATCGCCTCCCAGATCGTAGGAGCCAAAGGACGGGTCATCGGTGTTGACATGAATGACGACATGCTCGGCATTGCCCGCAACAGTGCCAAAGAAGTGGCCAAAAACATCGGGTTTGCCAATACGGAGTTTTATAAGGGCAAAATCCAGGAGCTGTCCCTGAACCGCGACAAAGTGGACCAATATTTGGTGGAACATCCCGTCAAAAGTGAGAACGATCTGCAGAAACTCGAGTCCTTTATTGAGGACCAGAAAAAGAATTACCCCCTCATCCCGGATAATTCCGTCGATGTGGTGGTGAGCAACTGCGTTTTGAACCTGGTGGGTTCCGAAGAGAAAGAGCAGCTCTTCAAGGAGATCTTCCGGGTGCTGAAACGGGGCGGACGGGCTGTGATCAGCGATATCGTCAGCGACGAATTCGTGCCGATGGAGATGCAAAACAACGCCGAACTCTGGAGCGGCTGTCTGTCGGGAGCTTATCAGGAGTCCGCGTTTCTCAAAGCATTTGAGCAGGTCGGATTTTACGGGGTGACTCTGGACAAACGGGATGAAAAACCCTGGCAAACCGTCGAAGGCATCGAGTTCCGTTCCGTCACCGTGGTGGCCTTTAAGGGCAAGGAAGGCGAGTGCTGGGATCATTCAGAAGCACTGATCTACAAAGGCCCCTTCAAGTCGGTGGTGGATGATGATGGCCATGAGTTCCACCGCGGCGAGCCGGTTGCGGTCTGTCGCAAGACCTTTGAAATCTACAGCCGTCCTCCCTATGGCGATCTGTTTTTTCAAGTGCGCCCCCTGACCGAAGTCAGCGAGGAAAACGCCAAGCCGTTTGATTGCAGCGGCGGTGATATGTTGCGGCGGCCGGAAGAACTCAAAGGCAAGGACTACAAGGCCACCAACTATTGCGGTCCGGGCTGCTGTTAATCCTATGACCAATACACCGCTGATTTCCATTGTCATACCGGTTGGCCCAGGGGAGCTCTCCTGGGTCGAACTTTTGAGTCAGTTGGCGCCCTGGGTGACCAACGAGGAAATCATCATCTGTGGTCCGGAACTGCAGGAAGGCACATTTAAGATTTTGTGGGAAGAGTTTGCCAAAACCAGAAATGCCCGCTGGATCGTGGATCACGGGGGACGCGCCCGCCAGTTAAACCGCGGGGGTGGCGAGGCTGCCGGCCGATACCTGTGGTTCCTCCATGCGGATTCTTTACTGGACGGCACGGCGTTTCCAAAACTGTATCAGAATATCGAACGATATCCTGAGCGGCTCCATTATTTTCTACTCCGATTTCAAAAAGACGGTCCCCGCCTGACGGCTCTGAATGCCTGGGGGGCGGTAATCCGGTCGCTGATTTTTGGCATGCCGTTTGGGGATCAGGGATTTTGCATCGAACGATCGATGTGGAAGGCGGTGGGGCGGTTCCCCGAGGATGTTCCCTATGGGGAGGATCATGTTTTTGTCTGGAAAGCCCGACAAAAAGGCATTCGCCTCAGGCATGTGGGCAGCTGGATCACCACCAGCGCCCGTACCTACCGCAAAAGAGGCTGGACTCAGACCACCCTGCGTTTTGCTTATCTCACCTGGAAGCAGGCCATTCCGGAAATTCTGACCCTTTGGCGTATTATGACGCGGAGGCATTCGTGAAAAAATCAGCGGCGGTGGCGGTGTTTGTTAAAACGCCGGGATTCAGTCCCGTTAAAACCCGTTTGTCGGCTTCGTTGGGAATCGACGAAGCGGAAGCGTTCTACCGGCTTTCCGTGCAAGCGATGGTGGAGATCTTGCGTGATGTGCAATCCCGCGCGGTCGCAAATCAATGGGACGCGTACTGGGCGGTGGCTGAAGCTGCCCCTGAGTGTCATTCCCAGTGGCATGATTTTCCGGTGATACCGCAGGGGGACGGTGAGTTGGGGCAGCGGCTTGCCGCCATCTATAGCCGACTCTTGCAGGACTACCAGCAGGTGGTGCTGGTGGGAGGGGATTGCCCGCAGCTGTCCGCCCAGGTCTTTGAGGAAGCTCAACGGCTGGCGCGGGACGGGAGTTTCGTGCTGGGTCCCGCGCGGGACGGGGGATTTTATCTCCTTTTGGGGCAGACGGCGTTACCCCCTGGATTCTGGGAATCTATTCCCTATAGCGTGGGGCACACCATGGAAACCCTGGTGATGAAGCTGATGGACCTGGGGCACTCGGTGCGATTTCTGCCCCATCTGAGCGACGTGGATCAGGTGGCGGATCTGGCCGTTCTGGGGGTGGAGTTAAGCCGCCTTGGTCAGCGAACCCGGCATCAGGAAAAAATCTGCGATTGGTTGCGTCAAAAGTCCTATGGATAAGGTAAAATGAATCATCATCCCCTGACATAGGAAGTTGTCCGATGCAAAAAGGCATGAATCAAACCCTGGCTTGGATTGTTTCCGTACTCGTGAGCGCCCTTCTGTTCAGCGGCATTTATGTGCTGATTATGCGCGGCGCCTCTCCAGGCGATAGCATTACCGAAGGGGGTGACCACACCATATCGGCCGGTCATGAAGAAAAAGCGGACCATGGCGGTGGCCACGAAGATAAGGCCCAGCATGGGGATGGTGATGGCAAAACCGTCAGTGCCCACGAAAGTCCAGCTGAGGGCGGTGCCCACCCCAAGTCGACGGACGCTGAAGCCCATGGGGGGCATGAAGAGGTCAAGGCTGCCGACAAGCATCCCCACTGATGGTGTTCGTTGCCTTGATTATTTGCCAGCGCGGATAACGTCAGACGGATTAAAGCGAAGGCCCCAGACTTTGGTCATGGCTTCCAGCATAATGGCCAGAGACATCTTGGACTGGCCTGCCCGTCGCTCCGAAAATAGTATGGGGATTTCCTTGATCGGAAAACCCGCTTGGAAGGTGCGGAACTTCAGTTCGATCTGAAAGGCGTAACCCTCACAGCGAATGGCATCCAGATTAAAACGCTCCAATAAATCGCGCCGTAGACCGTTAAAACCCCCCGTCAGATCGCGGGTTGGCATACCAAGAATATTGCGGGCGTAAAATCCACCAAACTTGCTGAGCAGACGACGGGACAGGCTCCAGTTCTCGGTACCACCGCCCGGGATGTAGCGGCTGCCAATCACCAGCGGATAGTTTTGCAGGGTCTGGATAATCACCGGTACGATATGCGGCGGATGGGAGAAGTCCGCGTCCATGGTTAAAACCGCATCGTAACCACGCTCCAGGGCCCAACGAAACCCAGTGATATAGGCGGTACCAAGCCCCATCTTGCCGGGCCGCTGCAATAGGTGCAGCTGTTGGGCGTGTTCCTGCTGGAGTTTTTGCACGGTCTGGGCGGTGCCGTCACGGCTGTTATCATCCACCACCAGAATGTGGACCTGCGGTTCATGGCGCCAGATTTCCTGCACCAGGGAGGCGATGTTCTCGTTTTCATTGTAAGTGGGCACAATAACCAGAGATTTGTGCGGAGCGATCGGCGTCACGTTCGGGCTACCTTTTGGTTTTGTTGACGTTAGCTTATAATATAAAAAGTCCCGCTGTTCTATTTAAATGATGGCCGGACCTGCCTGTTGGGAGATCGCCATATGTCAGCTCAGCAAAAAGAAAAAGCCGGCAAAGTTATCAATCTGGACGAACAGCGCAAAAATCGTCGCAGTTGGATCGGCAACAAAAAGAACAAAGACAAGAAAAACACGGCCGGCAAAGAAAGTAACTCACCCAAAATCTGGGTATGGATTCAATTTATCGCCTTTATGGCGGTGTTTGCCTATTTCATGTCCAAGTGTAAGGGATAGGGCTGCTTGCTTCGCTCCAGATACTCGACCCACTCCACCGGTGTCAGACTTCTCTTCTCAACATTGCAGGTATGGCAGGCCGGCACTAGATTGCCCTTGGTGCTGCGTCCACCCCGACTGATGGGGACGATGTGATCCATCGTGACATCCTGAGACTTGAGCGGTGCCTCGCAATAATAACAGCAACAGGCCTGAATTAAATTCTGCCACCAGCGCGACTTCTTCAGCTCGCGGGCTTTGTTGCGCTCGCGGGTCATTTCAGTGGGGCTGGGTTCAAAATCCATCATAGTCCTGGCGAAGTCTCCGTAGCCGGTTTCCATAAGACCGGGTTTATAACATATTTCAAAGAGGATTTTAAAGATTTTTTAAAACATATAATAAAAAAAACCTGAGGGATTTCCTCAGGTTAATGGAAGACATGAATTCCCGTCCCGTTGATCGGGGTCAGGCTCAGACCCTTAGGCCTTTTTCTGCCATGCGGTGCACCAGCCGCCGGCTTTCACGGCGCCGTTGGCGATCATATTGCACTTGCCGATTTTGTCGTCGATTTTAACGTAGAGAATGCAGTTGGCGCAGGTTTGATCCTTGGGTTCAACGCCACCGCGTTTTTCTTTGTAGTCAGCAGGTTTTTTGCCAGCGTGGGTGTATTTCAATGCGGCAGCGGTGGGATCTTTTTCATCCACAAGTTTCTCGCCCGCAGCGCGTGCGGTACCGCTGAGGATGGCTTGCGCGGCAACGCCGGCGGCAGGAACGGCAGCAAGTGTGATCAAAGATTTTTTGAGAAAGTCGCGACGATTTTGGTTTTCGGTGCTCATGGATGATGCTCCTCGTAAAAGTTTTTCAACCCCTCTAAAATAACATTTCTGATGCAGGTTTTCACGGGGCAATTGGGCCAAATTCAGCGGAGAAAATAGAAGGGCGATTGATAACAAAACTCAATATCAATTGCTTCCAGCTTTTGCCGCAGGTGGTAGTAATAAACATCGAGGGAATTACGAGACGCTGTGCCCACCGAGCCCCACACACGGTCCAGCAGGTTATTCTTGTGAACCCGAAAATCCTGCGACTCCAATATCATGGCAAGAATGCGATATTCTTTGGCGGTTAATACCGGCGAAACTTTGTTGCCCTTGATGATGGTAAAGGTCGTGGGATCAAGTTTGAGGATGGGGAGATCGGACCCCGGTTTGCTCACCTTTTGTTTATCGATGACCCGCTCAATCTTGACCAGGAGTTCGCTGTTGGAGATTGGTTTGGTCAGATAGTCGATGGCACCCTTTTGAAAGCAGTCACGCAGAGTTTCGATGCGATCGACCTGTGAAATGACAATAAATGGTACATGAGAGTACTTCTGCTGCCATTCATCCGAGACCACCAGATCCAAAAACATGCCATCTCGCACTGTCAGGTCAACAATCAACAGCGCGGGCCTTTGACCAGTCGGTGCATTCTCCAGAGATTCTTTCATGGAGGCCAGGTCTTCGAAGAAATCCACGCGGAAGAGCCCTCGCAACAACGTGTCCAATTGGGCTTGGATCGTTGCATCGCTTTCGAGAATCCAGATTCGCGCCTTGTGCCGCCTCAGGTTCATTCAAATTCCAGTTCCAGCATGGATAAAAACACACATATATAACCTTAATGCATAGGGTAATGAAAGATAAAGAAATCAAATACTTAAAAAAAATTAAGGCCGATATTATTGGGGAAAATAGCTCAGAAAAATAAATGACTTCAAAGTGGAATGCCGATGGGGGATACGGTGGCGGAATAACGCCCCCGGGAGGGGGGCATTTATTGGGGGAGAGGCGGATTATTTGAGATCAAAATCGTCGCAGTCTGGAAGGTCCACATCCGCGACCTCTTCATTGGTTTCCACGTCGGTCACGGTGGCGTCACCACCGACAAATTCAATTTTGTAGGAGCTGGACGCTTCGTCAGAATCTTCACCGTAAAAGGTGGTGGTGACGGTCCCGCTCTTGATGACGCAGGTGCTTGTGCTGGAGAAATCCATCAGCAGGTTGTCGAATGCGGATTCCACCCGCCCGTCACCCGCGCGGCTTACCACCAGAGTGCCGGATACAATTTTTTGTGATTGGCGTTGGAGAGTCTCTGTTGCACGGGCATCCTCCACAACGAGATTGGCCCCATCTTTGGTGGCGACTGTAAAACTGATT